>JAITWP010000046.1 GCA_031285365.1 Azoarcus sp. | reverse complement strand
AAAGACGACCTTGTGACGCAGGATGCTGCCGACGGTTTGCACGTAGTGCTCGGTGCCGCGGGCGAACATGCCGTTGAACCAGTGGAAGAAACCGCTGAACCAGCTTCCTTCGCTTGCCTCATGGCCTTTTTCAACCGGTTTGAGGATGGTGGCGCACAGGGCCGGAGTCAGTATGATGGCCACCAGCACGGAGAGCACCATTGCCGAGACGATGGTGATCGAAAACTGCCGGTAGATGACTCCGGTAGAACCACCGAAGAAGGCCATCGGAACGAATACCGCCGAGAGCACCATCGCAATGCCGATCAGGGCGCTGGTGATCTGATCCATCGACTTACGGGTGGCTTCCTTGGGAGGAAGCCCTTCCTCCTGCATGATGCGTTCGACGTTTTCGACCACGACGATGGCGTCATCGACGAGCAAACCGATGGCAAGCACGAGTCCGAACATGGTCAGCGTGTTAATGGAGAATCCGAAGGCGGCCATGATTCCAAAGGTTCCCAATAACACTACGGGAACGGCGATGGTCGGAATCAGGGTGGCGCGGAAATTTCCCAGGAAGAGGTACATCACCAGGAAAACGAGAATGATGGCTTCGATCAGGGTGTAGACCACTTCGTTGATCGAGATACGGATGAAAGGGGTGGTGTCGTAGGGATAGATGGCCTCGACGCCTTCCGGGAAGTAGGGTTTGAGTTCCTCGATCTTGGCCTTGACCGCGTCGGCGGTGCTCAGGGCGTTGGCTCCGGCGGCGAGTTTGATGCCGATGCCCCCGGAGGGTTTGCCATTGTTCATGCCCTTAAAGCCGTAGTTCTCCTGTCCGATTTCGGCGCGGGCTACATCGCGCAGACGCACCTCGCCACCGTCCTGTGCGCTACGCAACAGGATGGCCTCGAACTCGGCGACCGTTTGCAGGCGGCTTTGTGCGGTAATGCTCGCGGTGAATCCCTGCCCCGGCAGAGAAGGCGTACCGCCGAGCTGTCCGGCGGAAACCTGGGTGTTCTGGGCCAACAGTGCGCTGCGCACATCGGCGGGGGTCAGGCGGAACTGGTTGAGTTTGTCCGGATCGAGCCAGATACGCATCGCGTACTGGGAGCCGAAAACCTGCACTTCACCCACGCCCGTGACGCGGGTGAGCGGATCCTGCACGTTGGAGACGAGGTAATCGGCCAGATCGGCATTGCCATATTCCTCCTTGTGCGACACGAAGCCAACGATCATCAGGAAGTTACGCGCCGACTTGACAACCTGTACACCCTGTTGCTGCACGGCTTGCGGCAGCAGGGGCAGCGCGAGTTGCAGCTTGTTCTGGGTTTGCACCTGGGCGATGTCGGGATTTACTCCGGCGTCGAACGTGAGCGTGACGGATGCCTGCCCGTAGGAGTTACTGGTGGAACTCATGTAGAGCAGGTTGTCGATGCCGGTCATCTTCTGTTCGATGATCTGGGTGACGGATTCCTCCACCGCCTTGGCCGAAGCGCCGGGATAGTAAGCATTGATGACGACTGTGGGGGGGGCGATGTCCGGGTATTGCTTAACCGGGAGGGTTCTGATGGCCAGAACCCCCGCCATCATGATGAGAATGGCAATCACCCAGGCGAAGATGGGCCGGTCGATGAAAAAGCGTGGCATGAGTCGAGCCTCAGTTCTTGGGGGGAGCGGAGGGGGCGGCTGCCGGGGCAGCGCCTTGCGCGGCGCCGACGACCTGAGCCTGGACGGGTTGTCCCGGACGTGCCTTTTGCAGCCCTTCGACGATAACCTTTTCTCCGGCGGCAAGGCCGTCGGTGACGATCCATTTGTCGCCCTGCACGCCACGGGTCTGCACGATACGCGCCTCCACCACGCCCTCGGTGTTGACCATCATCACGATCGCGTGACCACGCGGGTCGTGAGTCAACGCCGCGTGCGGCAACATGACGGCCTGTTCGGTCTGACCCTGTACCATTCGGGCGCGCACGTACATACCCGGAAGCAGCGTGCCGTCCGGATTGGGGAAACTGGCACGCAATGTAACGCTGCCGGTTCCGGGATCGACCGTGACTTCGGAAAATGCAAGCGTGCCGGACTCTTCGTATTGGGTGCCGTCTTCAAGGATGAGTTGCACAGGGATGCTTTCATCGACGAGGGAGATCTTTCCCGAAGCAACATCGCGGCGCATTCGCTGGAGATCGGCGCTGGATTGCGTAAGATCGACGTAAATCGGGTCAAGTTGCTGCACGGTGGCGAGCGCGGCAGGCTGGTTGGCGGTGACAAGCGCGCCCGGTGTGACCGAAGAGCGTCCGATACGTCCGGAAATCGGCGATTTCACGCGGGTAAAATCGAGGTCGATGCGGGCCTTGTCGAGCGCAGCGCGGGCGGCGGCTACATCGGCTTCGGCCTGCTTGAGTGCGGCATTGGCATCATCGTTGGCCTGTTTGCTGACGGCTTCGATACCGACCAGTTCGGCGTAACGCTCCGCCCTCAGGCGGGCGTTGTAGAGATTGGCGTCAGCCCGCGCCTTGTTGGCGGCGGCGCTGTCATAGGCGGCCTTGTAGGTTGATGGGTCGATCTGGTAGAGCGTCTCCCCTGCCTTCACCGTGCTGCCTTCGGTAAAAAGCCGCTGCTGGACGATGCCCGTGACCTGGGGGCGCAGTTCGGCCACCATGAACGGAGTTGTGCGTCCGGGCAGTTCGGAAACCAGCGGGGCCGATTCAATCGAGGTCAGGATCACACCAACCATGGTGGGCGGCATACCTGCGCCGGGGCCGGGCGCAGGGGATGACTCACTGTTGCCGCAAGCGGTGAAAACCAGAGTACCGGCAAGTACCGCCGCAAAAAGAACCGGCGAATGGAAACGGGTGTTCATGAGGAGACTCGCGAAAGAGAATATTTGTTCTAGAATGAGCGTTCATTCTATGCTATGTTAAGACAAGAATGTTTGCAAGGTTGATATGTATCCAAATGTGTGCGGATGAAACGAAAATGAAAGAAAACGCTTCCACTCCTGAGACCTCTGTATCGGTCGAGTGTTCTCGCGCGGCAGCCCGACGTACCCAGATACTTGATGCTGCGGCGCAGTGTTTCCGCGCATATGGGTTTCATGGCGCGAGCATTTCCAGTATCTCACGACAGGCGGGGATGAGCGTCGGGCACATCTACCATTATTTTGAAAACAAGGAAGCGATCATCGCCGCCATCGTGCAGCGTGATCTGGATCGCCTATCGACGCTCTGGGATCAGTTGCGGGCTTCCCACGATGTGCGCGAAACGATGGTTGAGCTGTCCACCGAAGGGGTGAAAGACGTGATGGACACCTTTTCGGCGGGACTCAGGCTCGAAATCGTCACCGAGGCGGCACGCAACCCGGAAGTGGCCCGCATCGTGCGTGCAGCGAATGGTTATTGCATGGCGAGTTGGGCCGAGACCCTGCGCCTCGCGCGACAGGCGGGCGGCAAGAATGACGACGAAGAAACGTTCGCCGCAATGGTTGAAATCATCGCTTCCATGTTTGAGGGGCTCATGGTGCGGGCGATTCGCAATCCTGCGATCAATCGCGAGCACATGGCCGTCATCGTTCAGCGTGTGATGCGGCAGATCATCGCTAGCCCGGACTGGCGCGGGATGGCATAGGCGGCGCGCGGGGTGCGCTACCTTGTCTTGAACGTCGCTCCGTCTTCGAGCTGAATTCTTTCGCCTATCCCGTCACGTGAATAAAAATCTATCGGAACCGACAGGTGCACCACCTCACCCTTTTCCGAGATGGCTACCCGCCGCACGTCAAAATGAAGGTGCGGGCCATGGGAGTAGCCGGTGTTGCCGGAGTAGGCAATGGCGTCACCGGCGCGTACATGCTGGCCGATTCTGACGATTATGCTGTGTGGCGCGAGATGCACGTAGTAGCCAATGCTACGGTCGGGGTGCATGATGGCAACGAGATTGCCCTTGTCGCTGAGTGACGGATCGGGGCGGCCAACAGTGAAGGTATCCTTTGCGTCAATCACGATACCTTCGCGTGCTGCGGTGACGAGCGTGCCTTCTGAAACGCCAAAATCATAGGCGAATCGGGAGTGGTCATTGTTGTGGGTGATGAGTATGCCCATGCCGGGTCTGCTGTCGGGACTCTGCACGACGAGAAACGATGTGCCTTTCACAAACGGCAGAAAGTAGCGGGCGTTCCTGTCGGGTGACATAAAAGGGTCACCGGGCTGGAACGAGTAGCGGGCGCTGTAACGGAAGGGTTCCAGGCGATTTCTCGGGGTAATTTCGGCGATGTCCTGGCTGGAATTCGGCTCAACGACAAGCGCCAGAGGCAGCGCCCTATCCGAATTGAAATTACTCCCGGTCGCATCGAAAGAAAGGGTGATCGGTGCCGGGCTGTTGTTGATGGCGACGAACTGAACTTTTTGCGAAGTTTGGTACCGGAGTTCGTCAACCCTGAATGGATAGATGCCAGCACTGTAATTCTGGGCAAGCGCAGGCGACCAGGCAAACAGAGCCAGGACGAACAGGAGGGTTCTCATGGCGTTTCGCACAGGCAGTGTGTGTAGATGTAGCGCGGATCGTTCCAGAGTGTCAGCGATCTGAAATCGGCAGCAAGGCGTTTTGCGATGTCGTTAGCCGGGGAAGTGGTGACAGAGCCGTCATCGGAGGAAAATATCTGTTGCAAAAACAGGCGGATGAATGAAATGCTCTGCGTCGGTCGAATGACGGTGTAGTTCTTGAGCTTGGCTCGTTTGGCGGCAGAAACCACTGCTGCATCGAGCCCTCCTGTGTAGTCGACGAGTCCCAGGCCGACGGCTTCCTTGCCGCTCCAGACCCGGCCACGGGCAATTTTTTCGACAGCATCGGGTTCCATTTTGCGCGCCTCGGCGACGATTTCGAGAAAACGCTGGTAGGTGTGCTCGATACTCAGTTGCATGGCTTCGGCTGCATTGGGGTCGAGCGGGCGGCGCGGATCGAACGCGCCAGCCAGGGGGGCGGTGGCGACACCGTCAACGCTCAACCCCAGCGTACCGAGCGGTTCGGAGAATTCGGGAAACATGCCGAAGACACCGATCGAGCCGGTCACGGTAGAGGGTTCTGCAAAAATTTCATCGGTTCCTGCAGCGATCCAATAACCGCCGGAAGCCGCCAGCGAACTCATCGAAGCGATGACGGGCTTGCCAGCCTGACGAGTGAGTTCGAGTTCGCGACGGATGACTTCGGACGCCCAGGCACTGCCGCCAGGGCTGTCGATGCGGATGACCAGAGCCTTGACCTGCTTGTTTTCGCGCGCCTTCCGAATCAGATGGGCAAAACTGTCGCCACCAACGGCACCGGGCGGTTGTTCGCCGTCGATGATGGTTCCCTGGGCGACCAGTACGGCAATCTGGGCAGATTCGCTACTGCGGCTGCGGCGAACTGCGGAGAGGTAAGCATCGCTACCGATATGGCGGAAATCCTTGTCGGTATTTTTGCTATCAGCACCACCAAGACGCTCCTTGATTAGTGCCCGCCATTGGTCGCGGGTGGAAAGCTGGTCGATAAGTCCGGCGTTCTGGGCGGCGACGGCGAGATTGCCTTTGGCAGACTTGAGCGTATCGAGGTAATTGAGGATGGTGTGATCGAGCCTGTCCGGGGTCAGTTTGCGCGAAGCGTTGATTTCATCGCGGATGCGGCCCCACAACCCGTCGAGGAATGTCCGGGTTGCCTCGCGGTCTTCTTCCGACATGTCCGTGCGGGTAAACGGCTCGCCGAAAGATTTGTACTCCCCAGCACGGAACAGGTGCACCTTGACGCCGAGTTTGTCGAGCGCTCCCCTGAAATACGTGCGGAATTGAGCCAACCCATGCAGGAGCACGTAGCCATCGGGAGCCAGATGCACTTCATCGGCGACGGAGGCGAGGTAATACTGGCTCTGGCTGAAACGTTCGCCGCGCGCCAGCACCGGTTTCTTGCCTAAAGTCCTGAAATCGTCGATGGCTGCGCGCAGCTCACCGAATTTGGCAAGACCACCGCCATCGAGTTCGTCGGTTTCGAGCACGAGCAGTTTGATACGTGAATCGTCACGAGCGGTGCGTATGGCTTCGAGCAGGTCGGGCAGCGCCGTCTCTTTCTGGCGGTCACCGGAGAAAAGACTTAAGGAAGGTTCGAATGTGGCCTGTTCGACCAGAGTACCGGCAGGCCGCACGAGCAACGCCGCGCCGCCTGTCGGCACGGTTGCCCCCGGATTCGCGATGGCAACAATGATTGCCACAATGATGGCCAGCAGGATGAGGTTCATGACAGCGCGGCGTGCGCCGTCGATAAAAAGCCAGATGGCGCGGAACAAACGGAAAATGAATCTGAACATGGAGCGTTCCTGTTTTATTTACTGTGGTCGCCGGAAAACGATGTCCCATACACCATACCCGAGGCGCAGGCCGCGCTTCTCGAACTTGGTCGGAGGCCGGTGCGCGGGTCGGGGGGCAAAACCGTCTGCGGTGTTTTCCAGTGAGCTTGCCGAAAGGATTTCGAGCATCCATTCGGCGTAGTTTTCCCAGTCGGTCGCACAGTGGAGATAGCCGCCGGGGGAGAGCTTTGCCGCAACGAGTGCGACGAAATCGGGCTGTATCAGGCGGCGCTTGTAATGACGCGCCTTGCGCCAGGGGTCAGGGAAAAACACATGCACCCCGGCCAGCGCATCGTCGGAAATCATGTTGCACAGCACTTCGACGGCATCGTGCTGGATGATGCGCAGGTTTGTGATGCTGCTTTCGTCGATGAGTTTGCACAACGCGCCGACACCGGGACTGTGTACTTCGATCCCCAGATAATCGGTTCCGGGGTTGGCGGTGGCGATCCTCGCCGTGGTTTCACCCATGCCAAAGCCGATTTCCAGGATTTTCGGCGCTGTGCGACCAAATACTGCCGTGAGGTCGAGTGCCTCCTGCCGGTACGGAATGCCGATTTTCGGCATCATTTCATCAAGACAGCGCCGTTGCGCGGGCGACATGCGCCCCTGGCGCAGTACGAAACTGCGAATCGAGCGGCTGGAAAAACGGTGCGCGGAGCCGTTTTCGGTCTCCGTATCCGTGGCAGCACTGCTCGCAGTCACATTCATGAACCGATCAGTCCCGTGAGCGGTGAACTAGGGTCGGCAAGGTAGGCTTTTTTCGGCATCCGGCCTGCCAGCCAGGCTTCGCGTCCGGACTCGACCGCTTTTTTCATCGCCTCTGCCATGCGTACCGGGTCTTTCGCGTGGGCAATGGCGGTGTTCATCAGCACGCCGTCGCACCCCAGTTCCATAGCGATGGTGGCATCGGACGCCGTGCCGACCCCGGCGTCGACGATGACGGGCACGTTGATACGCTTGATGATGAGAGCGAGATTCCAGGGGTTAAGAATGCCCATACCGGAACCGATGAGGGAAGCCAGCGGCATGATTGCCACACAGCCCATATCTTCAAGCATTTTTGCCTGAATGGGATCGTCGGCGCAGTAGACCATGACCTGAAAGCCTTCCTTCACCAGAATCTCGGCGGCTTTCAGGGTTTCGGGCATGTTCGGGTAGAGCGATTGAGGGTCGCCCAGCACTTCGAGCTTGACCAGGGCCGCGCCGTCGAGCAGTTCGCGCGCCAGCCTCAGGGTGCGAATGGCTTCATCGGCAGTAAAGCATCCGGCGGTATTGGGCAGGATGGTGAAACGCTCCGGCGGCAAAAAATCGAGCAGATTGGGTTCATTCGGGTTCTGCCCGAGGTTGGTGCGGCGGATCGCCACGGTGACGATTTGCGCGTCGCAGGCATCGAGCGCCGCGCGCGTCTGGGCAAAGTCCCGGTATTTGCCGGTTCCGACCAGCAGACGGGAAGCGTAATTTTTACCAGCGATTGTCAGAAAATCGTTCATGTTCGAGCCAGAAAAGCGGAAGTGGTCAGCCGCCACCTACTGCCGAGACGATTTCCAGCGTGTCGCCTTCGGCAAGAGGAGTATCGGCGTAGCGCGCGCGCGGCACGATCTCGCCATTGCGTTCGACGGCCAGACGCATGCCTGTCAGTTCGCGCTGTTCGAGCAGGGTTAACACACTGAAACCGGCCGGCAGGGTTTCGGGCTGTCCGTTAATGGTGATATGGATCATGCGGCGGATGATACGCTACAATCCCTGCCCGGGGAGCGGATGGCATTTTCCTCTCAAGGTTTAGCGCGGGTGTAGTTCAATGGTAGAACGGTAGCTTCCCAAGCTGCATACGAGGGTTCGATTCCCTTCACCCGCTCCACCGCTTCATAACCAGGCCGAAATAAAAATCAACCCAGAAAAGATGCCGCTGAAGGCTAATTGCAGTTGAGCCGTTTTTACGTCGAGATCGACAATATTGGCCGGATGATCAATGGAAGCCTTTTCCATGATTCGGCAATTCTTCAATGCAATCGGAAGCGTGACCAAAACGCTCAGCGTAATCCAGTGCAGGATACCGATGCTCACCAGGGCAAACAACAGCAGGTAAGCGGCGTAAATTAATACCTTATATTCGACAATGGATGCCCTGATACCGATCAGCATTGCAAAGGTTTTGATGTTTGCGCGCCGGTCGTGTGCGATGTCGCGCGTATTGTTGGCGTGAAGAATATCGACGGTAATGCAACTCAACGGCAGGCTAAGGGCAACGACCCTCCAATCCAGAGAAGATGTCATCGCATAGAAAGTGCCCAAGGCAATCAGTGGTCCATAAACGATAAAAATCAGAAAATCGCCCAAAGCCTGATACTTGAATTGAGAATAAAAAGCGGCAGCAATAGTGCCCGTTATTCCGATATACAGAAGCGGCATTCCTGTTTTTGAAAACAGAAACAACCCCAGCAGGATGCCTGCCAACAAGAACGATAGGCCATAATAAAGAATCGTTTTTGGTTGAAACACTTTTTCAAGCAACAAGCGGTTTGACCCGTAGGTATCTTCACGATCAACTTTCCATTTGTAATCTGAGTAATCACTGATCAGGTTGCCGGTAGCTTGAAATATCACGGCACCGACAATCGATAAGACGCCAAACCACCAGTTAACCGCGATGAAATCCTGTCGACTCAGGAAAAAAACATAGATGAACACGACCAGCGCAGGCATGCTCGAGGCCGGAAAAGACCAAGGGCGAGTCGCGATGATCCAGTCTCTCAATGTTGGTCTGTCTTTCATTTTCTGTTGTCCGGTTGCCTCTGCCGTAGCGTACACAATCTAACAAAAAAAGGCCGGGCAAAACCCGACCTTTTTCAGGGCACCGGATAAAACGCTCAGTGATGATGAGCGATGTCGTATATCGCGCTTGCAATCAGGCCGGATGCAATGGCGACCAGCAGGATGTCGTTACCCACGCGCACATAGCGGTGGCGGGGCGGGGGAGGAGCCAGTCTGTATTGCGTATAGTACACCGGCGCAACCTCATGATAGACGACCGTGGGTGGCAATGACCGACCCATTTGCCAGTGACGTCCAGGCCGGTGATGGTTGGTGAATCCGTGCGGCGGGGGAGGTGCGCGGTAAACCTGGCGCGGCGGGGGCGTGCGGTGAGCCTGACGAGGCGGAGGCGCACGGTGAGCCTGGCGAGGCGGAGGCGCATGGCGGGCCTGAGGAGCCGGACCTCTCTGTGGTGCGGCGGAAGGACGATTGCCTGGACCGCCGTAAGGTTGGGCCGAGACGCTGGTGGAGAGAAGGCCGATGACCAGTATGGAGGCCAAGGAAGCGATGCGATATTTCATGGTGGTACTCCTGATTGTACGTTCTACGTGGGGCCCCGCGAAAAGCGGGTTTTTTTCAGACACGTGGCAACGATAGCACTGACGCTAGGTGGTATTTTGTCATGATGTAGCCGAAATGTAAGCATTTGTAGGGGCACACATGATGATGAGTATGAGTGAAACCTTTTTTTCGCCCGTTCCGCGTGGACTGGAAGAATTGCTCGCAGAGGAGTTG
>JAITWP010000023.1 GCA_031285365.1 Azoarcus sp. | reverse complement strand
GGCAAAGTGGCCGTCGACGGCTGGTCGAAAATCACCGGCCACGACGTGGTCGATCTGGCGAAGAAATTCGAGGATTACGGCGTCGAGGCGGTGATCTACACCGACATCGGGCGCGACGGGATGCTCTCCGGAGTCAACATCGAAGCAACGGTACGTCTGGCACAGGCGTTGCACATTCCGGTGATTGCCAGCGGCGGCATAGCGTGTCTGGCCGACATCGAAGCCCTTTGCGCCGTCGAGGATGAAGGCATCGTGGCCGCCATTACCGGGCGCGCAATTTACGAGGGCACGCTCGATTTTGCCGCTGCCCAAACCCGTGCCGACACACTCACAGGAGAAAAATTTTGATGCTGGCCAAGCGAATCATTCCATGTCTGGATGTACATGCCGGAAGAGTGGTCAAGGGAACGAACTTCGTCGACCTGCGCGACGCGGGCGATCCGGTGGAAATTGCGCGCCGTTACGACGAACAGGGCGCGGACGAGTTGACGTTTCTCGACATCACGGCCAGTTCGGACGAGCGCGACATCATCCTCCACATCGTCGAAAAGGTGGCCGGACAGGTTTTCATTCCGCTGACCGTGGGCGGCGGCGTGCGCACGGTTGAAGACGTGCGCCGCCTTCTCAACGCCGGGGCGGACAAGGTGAGCATCAACACGGCGGCAGTCAATGACCCGCAACTCGTGAAGGAAGCCAGCAGCAAGGTAGGCAGCCAGTGCATCGTGGCCGCCATCGACGCCAAGCAGAAAGCGCCGGGCCAGTGGGAAGTGTTCACGCACGGCGGGCGCAAGGGCACGGGGATGGACGCGGTGGAGTGGGCGCTCAAACTGGAAAGCCTGGGCGCGGGAGAAATCCTGCTCACCAGCATGGATCGGGACGGAACCAACATTGGATTCGATCTCGAACTCACCCGCGCCGTGGCCGACGCGGTGGGCATCCCGGTGATTGCCAGTGGCGGAGCGGGCACGCTCGAACATCTGGCTGACGGCGTGAGCATCGGGCACGCCGACGCGGTGCTGGCGGCGGGCATTTTCCACTTCGGCAAATACACGATACGCGAGGCCAAGGAATTCATGCGCGCGCGCGGAATCGAGGTACGCCTGTGAACGGCGACTGGCTCGATGCCCTCCGATGGGACGATAACGGCCTGATCCCGGTCATTGCGCAGGAAGCCGCCAGCGGCAAGGTGGTGATGTTCGCCTGGATGAACCGCGAGTCACTGGCGCGCACCGTTGAAACGGGCGAGGCCGTGTACTGGTCGCGTTCCCGCGCGCGCTTCTGGCACAAGGGCGAAGAATCGGGACATGTGCAAAAGGTGCTCGACCTGCGTACCGATTGCGACAACGACGTGCTGCTGCTCTCCATCGAACAGGTCGGCGGCATTGCCTGTCATACCGGGCGACAGGGCTGTTTTTTCCGGCAACTGTCCCTTGGGGGCGGAAAATGGGAAGATGTCGAGCCGGTGCTGAAAGACCCGAAAGACATCTACAAGGAAAAAGCCTGAAAGTGAATGAAGCCGACGTCTTCACCCGAATCGGAGCCACGCTGATCGAGCGCCGCAACGCCAGCCCGGAAAGCTCCTACGTGGCAAAACTTTACGCCCGTGGGCCGGACTCGATTCTGAAGAAAATCGGCGAAGAGGCCGCCGAACTCATCATGGCAAGCAAGGACGGGCAACCCGACCCTATTGTCTGTGAAGCCTCCGACGTGGTTTTTCACGTCATGGCGCTGCTCGCCTTCCACGGACTGTCGTTCGACGACGTGCGCCGGGAACTGGCGCGGCGCGAAGGCACCTCGGGCATCGCGGAAAAACAGGCGCGGCAACCCCAATGAGCCGCTTCCATATTAGAACTCGCGGGGAACGATATGAGTGATTGCATTTTCTGCAAAATCGCGGCGGGTGAAATTCCTGCCAAAAAATGCTATGAAGACGATCTGGTGGTGGCCTTCCACGACATTCACCCCTTGCGGCCCACACATGTGCTCGTGATCCCAGTCAGGCATATTTCCTCACTGGCCCATGTAAGCGCGGAGGATGAACCGGTTCTGGGGCGGATGCTGGCCGTTGCGCAGAAACTTGCGGCGGAAAATGGCAGCGATGACGGTTTTCGTTGCATCATCAACACGGGCAGGATCGGCGGGCAGGAAGTACCGCACCTGCATCTACATATTCTGGGCGGACCGGAACCGGTTGGCCCGATGGTGGCAAAAACTTGAAGGAGAGTCCCCTATGGGTTCGTTCAGCATCTGGCACTGGCTCGTCGTTCTGTTGATCGTCGTGCTGGTTTTCGGCACGAAGAAACTGCGCAATATCGGTCAGGACCTTGGCGGCGCGGTGCGCGGTTTCAAGGAAGGGATCAGGGAAGGCGATGCTGCCGCAGCGACGCCAGCCCCCCAGGTGACCGCGCAGGAAGGCACTGTCATCGAGGGTCAGGCGCGCGAAAAAGCCGTCAATGAGCCGGAAAAATCCGCCTGACGTCCTGCTCATGCTTTGCTCAATCCTGATGCCGACGACGGGTTCCTGAAACATGTTCGATCTGGGGTTTTCGGAACTCATTGTCATCGCCGTCGTAATGCTGATAGTGGTCGGCCCGGAACGCCTGCCCGGCGTGGCGCGCACGGCCGGGCATCTGCTCGGACGGATGCAGCGTTACATCTCGGATGTGAAAGCCGACATCCGGCGCGAAATGCAGGTCGATGAGTTGAAGAAATTCCAGCAGCAGGCACAGGAATTGGAGCAATCCCTGCGCATGGGAGTAGGAGAGATTCACTCTGACGTGCAGGAAGCATTGAGCCTGCCCGAGAGCAAAGCGGACGCACCATCGCAGGAAACCGACGAAGCTAAAGGTATCGACGACGCAGTCGCGCTTGCGAAGCCGGTAGATTCCGCATGAGCATCGAACAGCAGAGCCGGGAAGAGAGCTTCATTTCGCACCTGATCGAGTTGCGAACCCGCCTGCTGCGCTCACTCATCGCCGTGGGGTTGCTTTTCCTCTGCCTGATGCCTTGGGCAAGCGACATTTACGATCTCCTTGCCAAGCCGCTGATGTCCACCCTGCCGCCCGGCGCAAACATGATCGCCACCGGGGTGGTGACACCGTTTTTCGTGCCTATCAAAGTAACGATGCTGGTGGCTTTTGTACTGGCCCTGCCCTTTGTGCTCTATCAGGTGTGGAGCTTCGTCGCTCCGGGTCTTTATGCGCACGAACGCCGTCTGGCCCTGCCTCTGATTGCGGGAAGCGTGCTGCTTTTCTTTACCGGCATGGCGTTCTGTTACTTCTTCGTATTTCGCATGGCGTTCCGCTTCATCGCCAGCTTTGCCCCCGAAAGCGTGCAGTTGGCCCCGGACATCGAGCAATACCTGTCTTTCGTGATGACGATGTTCATTGCCTTCGGTGTCACGTTTGAAGTGCCCGTCGCCGTCATCCTGCTTGCCAGGATGGGGGTGGTCTCGATAGAGAAACTGCGCGAGGCGCGGCCTTACGTGATCGTCGGCGCGTTCATCGTTGCGGCAATCGTGACGCCGCCGGACGTGGTGTCACAGATCATGCTCGCGATTCCGGTCTGCCTGTTGTATGAGGCAGGCGTTTTCATCGCCGCCGCCGTCTCGAAACCGAAACCGGACGTCGAGACGGGCGCTATCGTACCGGTCGAACCGGGGGAATCCGGTAACGGTTGAACTGCACGGGCTTCGCTTGCTCAAGCGTTGTTACTCCTTCCGTCACGCGCTTCGCGGGTGCCACCTTCTTACTCCTTCCGACCTGCCTTCGGCAGGCCACCTTCCTCAAGAGGAAGGCTTTATGTTTGCGCGCGTCGCGCGGTTGGAAAAGCGAAACGAGCGGTTCGAGCGTACTGGTGGGTTTCCCTCCGCGCCGAAGGCGCAAACATAAAGCCTTCCTCTTGAGGAAGGTGGCCTGCCGAAGGCAGGTCGGAAGGAGTAAGAAGGTG
>JAITWP010000319.1 GCA_031285365.1 Azoarcus sp. | reverse complement strand
CAAAAGCTTGCCCGAACGGAGGGGTTGCTTGTGGGCATATCTTCAGGGGCAGCGGTTTGGGCAGCAACGCAACTTGCCATTCGTCCTGAACACAAAGGCAAAGCAATAGTTGTCATTCTCCCCGACTCCGGAGAAAGGTATTTGTCCACGCCGATGTTCGAGTAACGCTGTTCAGTTTTCTTCGTGCTGCCGCCCGCCATGCAGTCCGAGCTGTCGGAGTTTGCGGTAGAGATGGGTACGTTCCAGCCCGGTTTTTTGCGCCAGTCTGGTGATGTTCCCCCGCTCCAGGCGCAAGTGATGCTCGAAATACATGCGTTCGAACGCTTCGCGCGCTTCGCGCAGAGGCAGATCGAACGAAATCGGGCTGATCGGAGACTCTGAGACGGGTAGCCCCCCTTCAGGCAAATTGATTTCCTCTTCCGTCGAAGTCTGCGCCAGATTGCGAATCGTGCTGTACAGTTCGCTGTAGCCACCATGCCAGTCGCGACGACGTAATTGGGACAAGGTTGCAGGCGAAAAACGCCGCGACGGCACTTCCTTGGTATCAATGAGATGGCGCAGGATGCGGGAAACCAGTTCGGGCAGGTCGTCGCGAATATCGGCAAGCGTAGGTACAGCCACCAGCATATGGGAGAAAAGCCGCTCGACCAGAGCAGCATCCCATCCGGCAGCCAACAATTCTTCGCGGTTTGAACAACAGGCAACGAGCAGCCGGAGGTCATATCGTTCGAGCCGGTCAACAATGGCGACCAGACTCCTTTGCTGAGCGCGCGACAGCCGTTCCAGAGCAGAAAGGTAAAGCTGCCCTCCCTGGAGCGTGGTCAGTCGCGCCGGATCGTATACCCCGTCGAGTGTGCCGAGATCAAGCCAGGGTTTGCCGGGTGTTTGCAGAGTGCGAGCGGCAAGTTCGGCTAAATGATCCGGCCCGGTTTGAAGCAGGATCAACCGCGTTTGTCCGGCGACCTGACGCAGGCGGCGATGCAGATCACGCAGTGGCATGGAATCCGGGAAAGCAGCCAGAGTGAGCGCCACGGGTGTAGGCACGGCAGGTTGGCGTTGCAAGCCGCGCTTGACTGCGGAAAGGAGCTTTTGCAGGGCGATGGGCTTTTCAAGATAGTCAATCGCGCCGATGCGTGTCGCCTCCACAGCAGTGTCGATCGTGCCATGCCCTGACATCATCACTACCGGCATGGTCAATTGCCCGGCCGCCGCCCACTCTTTGAGCAGGGTAATGCCGTCGGTATCCGGCATCCAGATGTCGAGCAAGACCATATCCGGACACAAAGCGTTGCGCACTGACCTTGCGGTAGAGGCATCTTCGGCCAGAATGACATCATGCCCTTCGTCGCGAAGTATCTCGGAGAGCAATTCGCGGATGCCGATTTCGTCGTCAACGATGAGTATCTTTGCCATCTTCAGTGTTCACTGTTCGTCATGACCGTGCGCAAGCGGATGCGCAACCCTGCGCCGCTGCCTTCTCGATTGGCGATTTTCACTTCGCCTCCATGTTCAGTGACAATCTTTTTTATCATCGCCAAACCCAACCCGGTCCCTTTGGCCTTGGTCGTAAAATAAGGTTCGAAGGCGCGTGCCAGCACTTTCGGCGGGAAACCCGGTCCATTATCCTGGCACGACAATACCACCCAATCGCCTTCACTGCGTGCTGCAAGAATAATCTCGGCATCATCCCGACCCGATAATGCATCCAGTGCATTTTGCATCATATTGTGCACGATCTGGCGAATCTGGGAAGCATCTCCCATCACCTGCGGTAAATCAACGGGAATCTGTAAGATGATTTTCGCCGACGAGCTTTCATAAAGTATAAGAATTTCGCGTATAAGCTCGCCAAGATCAAGTGGAATAAGTGTCGGTGCGGGCAAACGTGCGTAATCACGAAAAGCGTTGATCAGATTTTTGACAGCTTCAACCTGGTTTACGATGGTCTGGGTCGAACGTTCGAGCATCTGTCGACTTATGTCATCAAGGCCAGGAGAAAGTTTGATGGACAACCGCTCGGCAGAAAGTTGTATCGGCGTCAGCGGGTTCTTGATTTCATGCGCCAGTCGCCGGGCAACTTCAGCCCAAGCTGCCGTGCGCTGTGCCTCGATCAGCCGGGTAATATCATCGAACACCACGACCAACCCCCCTCCGGTGCTTTCAGGCAGGCGCGAACCATGTATCAGCAAAGTCATCGGAGGATTGTCGGGACGTGGAATTTCCAGTTCGGTCTGCCAGTCAGTTTCGTGAGCGGCAAAGCCTGCAAGAAGCGCGTCACGCAAAACCGTATGCCGCGGCCAGCCGGTAAGCGCAATATCCTCGAAGCCGGAGAGTTCATCGGCGAGAATGTCGAGTGCGCCAGGATTAGCGGCACGAAGCAGGCTCTCTTTGTTGAAGACCAGAACCCCAGCCGACAGGTGCGTCAGCACGCTCTCAAGATAGGCACGAGCGGATTCGACTTCGACCCGGCTGCTCTCGGCTTGCGCGCGCGCTTCTTCAAGCTGACGAGTCATCTGGTTGAAGGAATGAGTCAGTACCCCCAACTCGTCCCGGGCAGGCAAAGCCCGGCGAGGACTGTAGTCGCCCTGGGCAACAGCCTCGGTTCCTTCGGCAAGGATGCGCAACGGCGCAGCAAGCCGCCTGGCAAGGATGAAAGCGACTGCAATGGCTGTAAGCAGCGCCATCAACAGGGTCAGAGTCAGGGTTAATGAATAGATGAGTTTCAGATTATTTCGCGCCAAGGTCAGTTGCTGGTAATCATGATAGGCTTCCTGCACTATTCCGGCGTGCTGGTTGAAGGTTTCCGGAACGGGTTGAGTCAGTTGCAACAGGCGGGATACCTTGCCAAGGCCACGCCCTTCGAGCGGAACCAGGACGCGGATAACCAGCCGTCCGCCCTGGGCGTCCTCAATTACGCTCAAACCTCCCTCCTGAAAAGCACGGCGCAACTCATGAGGTTGAGGCGTATCTGGTAGTAAACGGGCAGTATCACCGTCAATCGCGCTTATCAGCACCTGCCCATTCGCACCAAATAAGGTGACGCTGCCGACCCCTGCCCACTCGCGCAGGCGATTGATCTGAGCCGCCGAGATGTTGGGCTGACCTTCAATATCCAGAGTCATGGCTGCGGCCTTGTCCTTGAGCTGCACGACAAGGTAGTCGAGCGCGTTCTGTCCGAGGGTAAGACCACTTTCAAGGGCAGAATCGACCCGTACGTCAAACCATGATTCGATGCTACGCACGACGAACTGGATCGACACTGCGTACACTACCAGTCCAGGCAAAAGTGCCATTAATGCAAACATCATGACCATTCGGTACTTAAGCCTTGAACCGAAGCGCTGGGCACGGTATTCACGCCATAGACGAACAAGCTGATAGATGACCGTTGCCGCCAGCGTCACCGTAACAACCCCGTTGATCGCGAGCAGATAAGGATACAAATCGCTGAACAGCCCGGTATTGGCACTAGCTGTAGCCAGGAGATAGAGCGAAATAGCTGCCAGGATGGCGGCAATGGCGACCGCGATATTTTTCATTCTTTAACCATTGTTCCGGGCGCTGGTTCTTCCCCTTCCAGCAGCACTTCTTCTACTGTCACTTCTACATGGTCTGCCGTCTCGGGCGTGAATGACCATTTCATTCGCCCCGTACCGAGATCCCATTTACCATCGGCCAAAGCAGAGAGTTGAAAAGGCTTGGGAAGCAGGGCGGTGTCATGGAAAAAACGTAATGTCACTTCATACGTATCGTTTACTTTAAAAGCATCGTGAGGAGCGATATACAGATTACGGATACGCTCCATGGTACGCACAGCGTCTCCCAGTGAATCGAAATTTCTGTGCAAGCCTCCGATATT
Organism: Azoarcus sp.; assembly: GCA_031285365.1. Taxonomy (GTDB): domain Bacteria; phylum Pseudomonadota; class Gammaproteobacteria; order Burkholderiales; family Rhodocyclaceae; genus WRNU01. Next base: position 232 of record JAITWP010000319.1, on the reverse strand, counting down.
GAGGCGATAAGAGCGGGTCAACGCGTGATAGGCAAGGCGATATTCGAGCCGACGTTGAATGATCTGTCTGTTGAACCAGTACCAGCGAGGGCGCTCAATCCGCAGTTCGGTGACAAAATGTAAAGCAACACCATGCGCCAAGGCATCCGTCAATTTCTGATTGAACTCAATACGGAGATTCGCATTGAGCTCATAGCCTTCTTCGGAAAAGACAATCCTTGCATTTGTGATG
>JAITWP010000020.1 GCA_031285365.1 Azoarcus sp. | reverse complement strand
TCTATTGCAGCAATCTGTTGTCGAGATTGCGCCGCAGGTTCGTACCTTGGTTGACAGCGGTTCGCGAGATGGCAGGCTGATCGAGCGCACGCTGGATCGTTTGCTGGACTCGGCCTGCATTCCAGAAGGCTTGGCCTTGTTCAAGACCCTCTGCCGACACTACTGGCACATCAACCCCGGGGCTGCCGCAGCCTACGTGCATGCCTATCGCCAGATGTGGGATGCCGAATCCCTGCCGAAGGAGGAAGGCAGCCAGTCAAAGTCGGACGAGCAAGCGCCCGACCAGTCCACCTGATGCCAGCCATCCCGGCTGTTCCATCCGCTCTGCGAAGGATCAAGGTACCAGTGTCCCGCCGTCCAGTTCATCGAGATGATGGCTTCTCGCACAACCGCTAGATATCCGACATGAGGATCACCCAAAGAGGATAGCTTATCAAAATGATATATGTGATACACTTTTTTGATAAGCAATTTCCCTGTGAGCGCAGGAACTGCCCCAGCGAGGAAACCCTTGGACAAACACATCAATGTCTCGCAAGCTCAACGAGAGCGGTTGGCGTTCTTGGAGCTGCGCACGTTCTTCACCGGTGAATTGAGACGATCCGACATTGAGCTGCGTTTTGGTATCAAGCCTGCGGCGGCTTCACGCGACTTGGCCCTGTATCGCCAGTTTGCGCCTTCCAACCTGGAATACGACAAGCCAAGACGCTGCTACCGACCTGCTGGAGAATTCGCTCCTGTCTTTGAATTCAAGACCGACCGCGTCCTGGCTTGGTTGTCCCAGGGGTTTGGTGATGGCTTGGATTTGGGGATCAAGCCAGCAGCACCTTTTGAGGGGCCGGGGCAACTCATTAAGCCTGACCTGCAAGTCTTGGCTTCTATCACACGGAGCTTGTGCAGACGCAGGGCCACCCGAATCAACTACCTCTCGCTATCCAGCGGCGCGAAGCAACGGGAGATCGTCCCTGTGGCCTTGGCGGACAACGGGCTTCGCTGGCACATCAGAGCCTATGACCGCAACCACGGGCGATTTGGGGACTTCGTGCTCAGCCGTATCCGCAAGACTCACGAGATTGATGGGCCAGTAAACGAATGGGAGTTGCTCGGGGCTGACGAGCAATGGGCACGGATTGTTGAAATGGAGCTGGTGCCCCATCCCGGATTGGCACAGCCAAAGGCGATCGAGGCGGACTATGGTATGCGTGATGGTCTCTTGCGCATCAAATCGCGCGCCGCCTTGGCGGGCTATGTCCTTCGACGCTGGTCGGTTGATGCCACCGCCAACCACAGCCTGGACTCGTCAACCTACCACCTGTGGCTGCGTAATACACCAACTTTATATGGCGTGGAAAGCGCTGCTATCGCTCCCGGAATGGTCGACGCCGGGCAAGCACAAGGCCGAAAGATAGAACGGGGAACGACATGACAGACATGCAGCCACAAAGCAAAAGCGATAGCGGAGCCCCACCGGCTAGCGCATGGGTCAGGTTCTTGCGCAGCTATGGCCCAACGCCGAACAACCTGACGATGTTCGACGAATACGTGTCCGGCGCTCTGAGCAAAGCGAAAGTCCAACCCATCAACTTGTCGACGCCTCAGCTTGACAAGATGATTCAACACATCGAGTCCGGGACGCCAGGATCTCTCTTGATCGTCGGCACGGCGGGCGACGGCAAAACCTATCACTGTCGAGCGCTCTGGAGCCATATCGGAGGCAATCTCAAGGTCTGGTCAAGCAAGGGCAACGTGAAAGAACATCGGTTGCCGGATGGACGGTTGGCGGTTTTCATCAAAGACCTTTCCGAGTTCAATGGTGAAGAGAGCGACTTGCCATTGCAGCGGCTTGAGAAATCGGTTCTTGGTGGCGACAACTCGGAATTGATTATCTTGGCCGCCAATCATGGGCAGATACTTGACCGGCTACGCGACTTGGGCAAACGTCAGAAGCGAATTCACCCACTACGCAAACCGTTGCAAGAGCGTTTCCTGCAAGCTGGCCCCGCGCCGGAACGTTTGGCTGTTTTCGATCTCAGCCGCACAACCAGCCGCAAAACGCTCGACGAGATTGCCAAAGCAGTCGCCGAGCACCCGGAGTGGGACAACTGCGCGCGGTGCTCGCTCAATGCCAACGGTAAGGTCTGTCCGATCAACGAAAACCGCCGCCGATTACTGGGCGCATCTGATGATAGGCAACTTGCGCACCGCTTGGGCGATTTGGTCGAAATCGCCCGACTCAATGGGCTTCATCTGCCAGTACGCGATCTGCTGGCCCTGTGTTCAAACATGGTGCTCGGCTACTCCGACGCCAAGGGGGCGAAGGAAAACCTGATGACGTGCGCGGACGTGATCAGAATCCAAGAGAGCGGCAATATTGACAAGGCCAGCATCTACGCGAACGCCTTCGGCGCCAACTTGCCCAAACGAAGAATATCGGATCGCCCCGTATTCAAAGCCATGGCCAATTTTGGCGTGGGCGAGGAATCCGCTAATGCGGTCGATGGTCTATTGGTCTATGGCAAGGATGATGCCCGGCTTCATGGCGATTTTGATCGTTTGGTCGCCAGCGACCCCTTTTATGGGGCGACTGCAATGTTCCGCGCAGCCCAAGATGCTTACTTGGAGGGTGAGGAGAGCGCACGACTCGAAGAAGGTGCAACAGCGTTTCTGGAGATGCTTGAAGCCCAGCGCCGCCGACTCTACTTCACATTGCCAGAAACCGAGGCAGGCTATCCGCGCTGGTCAATGACAGCCTTCCGCTTTGCGGGCGAGTACCTTGACATCATTGAATCGCTCAAAGCCAAAAAGCCGGTGAGCGAAACAAGTCGCGGACGTATTGCAAAGGGGCTTAACCGAGTCATGACCGGCTTGCTTTTGGAGAATGTTGATCGCATCTTCATCGCCAGTTCCGGTGGCTTTACGAAAAGTCGCGTAAGCGTGCTTTGCGATCATGAGACTCCTTCGCGCCGTCAGAACGGTGTCGGTATGGCCATCAAACTCGATGAGGAAACCGAGCTTCCTCAGCTCGACGTATTGCTTGCTCACGGTGCTGGTAACTCCGTCTCCTTCGAACTCACGCCCATTCGGTATGAGTTCCTTGCGCGGGTTTCCGAGGGTGCATTGCCCGCAAGCTTCTCCAATGAGTGCCTTGAAGACCTATTGGCTTTCAAAACCAAACTTCTGCGCAAGGTTGAACTTGTTCGCCAGAAGATTTCAGCCGATGGTGATGATGAAGTCGAAGACGATTCTTCTTCGCTGACACTGAATTTCATCGACATTGAGCCAGGGGGTCGAGGTTTCACCCGTCCTGTAACCGTGAGGGCGCCAACATGAGCGATATTTATAAGCGCCCCGAGATCAGAGGTGTCGATTTTTGTGTTGATGAAAATATCTGGGGGCATCGCCTCTACGACGAGCAACTCCCGCATTTGACGGTACTTGAATTCCTGGGCGCACTTGGGTCGAATCTGGATAAGCCCCTTCGCCCACATGATGGCGCGAACGGAACTTTCAAATTTCAACCACAGCGGCAAATTCGTCTTCGTAGTCTGCTTTTCAATAACCCCTACATCGAACTTATTGCCGAAAGTGCGCAATCCGACGAGGAGAAGTGGCGGCAGTGGTTCGAGAAGTTCGATCAGGGCAAAACGGGTAAGGGCGACGAGGATATGACCTATCTGCGTCAATCATTTTCCAGCTTTGACGACCTTGCCAAAGCCATCGATCTTTTGCGCTCATCCTCATTTGAGTCGCGCAGCAACAAACGCTGGAGTTCGAAATTTGTTTTCCCTTTTGGGTCAGATGCACTCTATGAAGACTTACGCGGCGACATGACCAATGATCGGCGCTTCTTTGCACGCACCGGCGAATTGCTCTATCTCATGCTTACACGCGCCAAGCGCGGAGCAGAACTCGGAGACATCTTGGTGGAGCGCCTGTTCGCTGGCGAAGCACCGATGAATCGGCTCACGCGGGCATTGCAAGGCACGCCTCAACAGGCGGAAGACCCTCGGCAATCTGGCTATCTTCCCGAAATTACCAA
>JAITWP010000160.1 GCA_031285365.1 Azoarcus sp. | reverse complement strand
CTCGTCGATGATGATGGTGTCGTAGGCCGCAAGCAGTGGATCGCCCTGTGTTTCGGCCAGCAAAATGCCGTCGGTCATCAGCTTGATTCGGCTATCCATCCCGACACGATCCGTGAAACGAATCTTGTAGCCCACGATCTGCCCGAGTTGTGAGCCGAGCTCCTGCGCAATGCGGCTGGCCGTCGCCCGCGCGGCGATGCGGCGCGGCTGCGTGTGGCCGATCAGGCCCGCCATGCCGCGCCCGAGGGCGAGGCAGATTTTGGGCAATTGGGTCGTCTTGCCGGAGCCGGTTTCACCGCAGACGATGATGACCTGATGCGAACTGATTGCGGTAGCGATTTCGTCGCGGCGCCCGGAGATGGGGAGTTCTTCGGGAAAAGTGGGCGTGATCTTCACCATGATTCGCTTATCAGCCCGCATCCGCCGGATACCGCTCCAACACCCGATATTCTCCCGATCCCAATCTGCTTTCCATCAGTACGTAACCTTCGACCCGCCAGACAATCTCCAACGACCGCACAGGATAACCGACCTGCCGCGCGTGGCGCGCGAGCGTAATGTGCGGACGGAACGGGCGCGACTCCACGGGCAGGCCGAGGCCGCGCAGTGCCTCCCCCAATGCAGCATGCAGCACTCGCAATTCTTCAGGAACGGTCAGCGGCTCGATAACCGCAACACCGCGCGACAAAAGCGCCGGACGGCCAAGGACGAGATCGAACGCGGCGCACGGCACAGCGAGTGCGGCGCGCAGTTCGGGTACGCGCGCCACGTTGCCGAGAAAGTGGAGCGTGATATGGAGTTTGTCGTCGCGCACCCGCGCCGGACGGCCTTGCCAGTGCCAGGTGTCGCGGTAGTCGACAAGGCTGTGGCGGACTGCGTCGTCCGGCCACAGGGCAATGAAGAGACGGGCTTCTTCAGTCCGTTCCAGCCTTGGGATGATATGGCCCATACAGGATGCTGTTTCGGCCCCCGGCATGAAGCATCTGATAGTTCGCCATCCTGCCCACGTTGTGCGACCTGTCAGATAGGGTATTGACGATCTGATTGACGACCGCACTCACCAGCGCACCGATAAGACCCCCGCCGCCGCTGTCGCTTCCTTGCGCCACAAAGACCTGACCAGACCATAGATCCTGGCCGGTTCTGAGATCGACGAGCTTGGCGGAAGCCGCAGCCTCTACCACGCTACTGAGCACGCGATAGCTCACCCCAAAGCGGGTAACCGTGATGTACAAGGCCGCATCCGCACCGAAAATTTCACGCAGCTTGGCAAGTTCGATCGCGTGCGCCTCCTCGGCAACGGTCACGCCGTTCTGCTTGAACGTCTCCTCCGAAAGGGTCACTGGAATGACGTAATACCCGGACTCCGCCAGGGGCACGGTAGAAGTGGCAAGAAAACTCGCCGACGCCTTGATTTCCGGGGATTGGTTGGCCGGTGGCATCACCAGGATGGAACGCGGGCGGTTTTCCCGGAAAGCGGTGTAGTCGAACTGCGGCGCCTGTGTGGCACAGGAGCAAAGCAGAACTACGGCACCTATCGCCGCCATGAGGCGTGCGGTGCGAGTGACTTGGAAAAACGATATGGATGAAGATCTCATGATGCGTGCCATTTATTTCTCATATTTCTTGAGAAGAAAATTCATGTAGGCGGCAGCTTCCGGGAAACGGGTCTTTTCCGTCTCGAAGCAGGCTACGGCCTTCGCGTCGTTACCGGTTTCTGCGTACAACATGCCCAAATGGGCATAGAAACCCGGCGGAGCAGTCTTGCCGCTGGCTTCGATTTTTTCCTGGTCACGTTCCAACGCCTCGATCTGCGCTTCCCGGCTCTCCCCCTGCAAATGTGCGTAAACCTGCGATTCGTAACTCCCCCAGGCATAAAGTGTCTCTGGCGAACTTGCGCACCCGGAAAGACAGGCGACAAAAACGAGAGCCGGAAAAACACGGCGAACGCGATGCATTTTCATCATGCCCTCACCTGTTTGCCGGTTTCCACGCGCCACTGTCAATCGCCCCGGTCAGCCGGTCGACAGCTTCACGGATCGCCAGATCGAGCACCTTGCCGTTCAGAGTGGAGTCATAGCCGGACGTGCCGCCGAAGCCGATGACTTCCCGGTTGGAAAGCTCGTATTCGCCCGCACCCTGCACCGAATAGACCACCTCGGTGGTGCGGATGTCGACGACATTGAGGCTGACCTTGGCGTAGGCGATCTGCCTCTTCCCGCGCCCCAGGATGCCAAAGAGTTGGTGGTCGCCCACTTCCTTGCGACCAAACTCCGACACATCCCCGGTAATGACGTAAGCCGCGCCCTTCAATTCCTGGGCTTCCTTGCGAATTGCGGCTTCCAGTTTCGCCTCTTCCATATTGTCACGGTCAAGCACGGTAAAGCGGTTGGTTTGCTGCAAATGGGTGATGAGGATGGTCTTGGCCTGACTGCCCAGCCGATCCACGCCATCCGAGAAAAGCCCGCGCATGAAGCTGGAACGATTGTCGAACTTGCCAACCGCGATAGGCGAGCGAGCGCCGCTGTAGGGCGTCCTGGCGCTTTGCGTCTGCTCAACAGCCAAACTCCGGTGACTTTCCGTTGCGCAACCTGCGAGGCACAAGGCAAACAGCGCAGCCGCGAGACAAGAGATGTTGGAATGATTCATCACGATTTTCCCTGTTTTTGAAGCAACACATGGTAACTGTAGCACCCACCATAACCGAAGTCTCTACGTAATGTCATCGGTGTAGCACTACATACAACTATTCCTGAGCGTATTCCAGCCCATCCAATCCGTCCCTTTTCACCGTTTCCTCTTCACTCTTCATCCTATTCGATGCCCCGGCCTGCGGTATACATCTCCACAAGGCTGGATTGCGCCTCAGCGTGTCCCTGTTCAGCCGCCAACCTGTACCACTTGACCGCTTCCGCATCATCCTGTTCGACGCCCCGGCCTGCGGCATACATCCATCCAAGGCTGTTCTGGGCCCACCCATATCCCTGCTCCGCCGCCAATCTGTACCATTTCACCGCTTCCACATCATCCTGCTCGACACCCCGGCCTGCGGCATACATCCACCCGAGCCTGTCCTGGGCCACCATTTCTCCCTGTTCCGCCGCCAACTTGTACCACTTCACCGCTTCCGCTTCATCCTGCTCGACGCCTTCACCCTCGGCGTACCTCTCCCCAAGGACGTGTTGCGCTGGTGCATATCCTTGTTTCGCCGCCAATCCGTACCACTTCATCGCTTG
>JAITWP010000121.1 GCA_031285365.1 Azoarcus sp. | reverse complement strand
GGGGATCGCCTCGTCGTTCTTGGGCCGGAGGAACGACCGGAAACGCCCCCTGGCATGAGGCTGGTACGTTCGCTGAAGCGCAGCACGGAAGGCGATGAGGTATCGGAGTGGTGGCATCTCTACGCATCCTCACGGCGCGCGGATGATGATGGCTCGCGCACGGCGCCCGGAGAGCTGCTTCTCGACAGGCATCTGGATCGTGTCAAAAGCTGGGCCGAGCTTATCGCCAAACATCTGCACCTGCCTGACGCACAGCGCAATGCGTTGACAATCGCAGGTGGCAGTCACGACCTGGGAAAGGACCGCCGCGTCTGGCAGCGTTCGATCAAACGCTTTTCAGCGCCTCCGCTCGCGAAAGGTCCCATGCAGCCCAATCTGCTGGGAAATTACCGCCATGAATTGGGATCTCTGTACGATATCACAAACCGTGGAATCCTCAGTGATCTCATGGAGGAAGAGAGAGACCTCGCGATGCATGTCGTCGCTGCGCATCATGGCCGGGCACGACCGCATTTCTCGCAGGCCGAGAGCTATGATCCCGAGCACCGCGATGACGAGGTTGGAGCGCTGGTGGACGAGGTGCCCCTGCGCTTTGACCGACTGCAACGGCGTTACGGGCGCTGGGGCCTCGCCTGGCTCGAATCGATCCTGCGTGCTGCCGACATCCTGGGCTCTGAAGATGAGGAGGACGCCAGGTGATTCGCCTCAATGTCGATGTTGCCAATCCCGGACAGTTCTTCGGATGCTGCGGTGTCTTTGAGATCGCGCAACGGTGCTGGCCCGGCGCGGTTGCCCATTTCGACGAGAACCAGTTCGTGATCTCTGAAGGGGATCTGAGCGTCCTTGTGAGTGAGCTGGTAAAAGCCCCCCTCGAAGTGTTGGAACCGAAGAATCAGACGTCATCGCCACTACGGATCGGGGGGGACTTCGATCTCCGCCTCGACTGGTGGAAAGCGGAGCGCGGCCTCAAGACCTGGGCAGGGCGGATGTCAGTCGATCGTATTGCTGTCAGTCTGCGAAGGGAACTGCCCCGAACCCTGGATGCCAGGTTCTTTGACGATGGCCATGTCGTTTTCGGAGAGGACCGAAAGAAGGTCGAGCCGTACTATTTCGATGGGCGGCGGGGGGCAACAGCACTCCCCCTGGATGCCGGATTTTCGTCGGATAAACTTGAACTTGAGACCGAGGCTTTTCCTGCAACCGAGTTTTTCACCTTGCTGGGTCTGCAACGGTTTCGGCCTGTAGCAACCAAAATCCCCCGAGTGTATCGCTATCGCGTCTGGACGACTCCGTTGCCGGCAACGCTCGCGGCGCTCGCTCTCGCGGATGTGTTCCCGGTTCCCGGACAGCTTTACCAGTTCGAAAGTGCATTCAGGACAGATCAACGGAAACACAAGGCGTTTACACCCTCAATCCCCGTGAATGGAGATCAAAATGCGTGAGGCAAAAATAGAAGAATGGCTTACGGACTCTGTTGATGCGCCGGCGGCAATCGTCCGGCGGGAGTACCTGGTTCCGGTCGAGGGTGAAGACGGAGTTCTCTTTCCTCCCACCTTTGCCGCGGCTGAGAACTCGAAAGTCTTTGCGGGTGGTTACAACATCAACGACTTCGATAATGGCGAGAACATCTGTCTGATCGATTCGGTCGGTTCGCAGGCAAATCGTATCGAGCCGATCTTTGCATCTGCCGATTTCGCCGCACTGGTCCCGCAATTGGTCGTGGAGGCCGGAGAGAAAAAGATCAATATTCTCGAGGCGGGTCATCGTGCTGGCGACGCCATCGTGCGTTGCTCTGCATTGAAGGAGCCGCTGCGAGATGCGTTTCTGGCCATGAAGCGAGGTGACGCGGTGCCACTTGCAAAGCTGGCGCCCACCTCGCTTGTCTTTGGCGTGTGGGATTCCCGCGATACACAGGTGAAAGCGCCCCGCCTGCTTACTGCGACGATTAGGGCCTATAATGTCGCGAGACTGACCCGTTCCGCCCAGTATAACCCCGCGATTGAGTACGTTGAGGAGGGTTTGCTCGTCAGCACGGAAGACAAAGACGTGCTCAAGGCATACTCGGAACGGGGATATCGCCACGTACCAGCGACCGGTACGCATGGCGGGGTTATCGCGAGAGGTGGAATCCGGCGTGATGTTACCCTTCAACTTGCCGCGCTTCGACTTCTCCGTGGGAAAAACGATGAGGAAACGGCAAAGCTGCGCGCGTACCTGCTGGGCCTTGCCTTGGTCGCCTTCACAACACCGGCAATCGGCTATCTTCGGCAGGGATGCAATCTCGTCCTCAGTGAAGATAAATCGCCCGAAACGAAGATCATCTACCCCGACGGTCAGCGGAAACAGTACAGCATTACGGCGAAGGATGCGTTGGCATTTGCAGAATCGGCGGCCAGAGCTTTCGGGGTTGGTGGAAGCAAGACTGTGCCGTTTGACAAGCAGCTCGCGCAGAACGACGTAAAATCGAAAGAGGCAAAATCGAAGAAGGGAGCAGCGGCGAAGAAGGCGGGCGGAAAGGATCCTTCCGACCAGATAGAGAGCACGGAGGAAGTGGGCGAATGAGTCGGTACCTTGCGTTGTCATTCCGTTTCCTCTCGCCGTGGTTTCACGGCAGGGGGAATGAGGGCGAACCGGAATGGCCGCCCTCTCCCCTCCGTGTGTTTCAGGCGATGGTGGCGGCCTCCGGTCGGGCCGGGACGCTCGACCTTAGTCGGCCGGCGTTCGAGTGGCTGGAGCAGCTTCCCGCGCCCGCCATCATCGGTCCCGGTGCCGAGATTGCCTCGGCGGGCTACCGATTGTCCGTTCCGCATAACCAGCTCGATATTGTCGCCAGACAATGGAGTAAAGGTGCGGATGGGGACGAGGCAAAGCACCGCGCAATGAAGGACGTGCAACCGCATCGCCTGTCTGAAGACGCGGTTGTTCACTACATCTGGCGTTTTGAAGACGATGAAGCGCCTTTCGCGCTACTCATTGCTGCTGCCCGCAACGTCGTTGCCCTCGGTTGGGGAGTTGATCTGGTTGTGGGGGATGGAAAGATCATCGAGGATGAGCAATTCGCCGGGCTCAGTGCCTCGGCCAGACTCTGGGCGCCGCGCGCGGATGGCCATAACAAACTACGGACACCCCAGTCAGGCACGCTTGATGACCTGAGCCGGCGATACGAAGCATTTCTCAATCGAGTGAGCCTGGACACCCCGATCGTGCATCCTGAACCGCCACTTTCAAGATTCGCGATCACGGCCTATGCCCGGTCGGATCAAACTCCGGCAGTTATGGTCGCGGGCTTCACTCTTCCGCGGGTCGATTCGGAGAACCTCCGCGCCTTCGATACGGTCCGCAGAGGTGCCGCGGTGTCCGGTATGTTACGCCATGCTGTTCACGAGGCGGTCCAGAGGGCTGGTTGGGATACGGATCGCATCAGCGGAACAGTGATGGGGCATGGTGAAAGCGATGCTCCCCGTCTGCTGCTGGTGCCAGTGCCCAGTATTGAACCGCGAAAGCCGGGAGAGACCGTGGGTCCTGTGCGGCGGGTGATGCTCTTCTCTACGGAATCGGATGATCGCGATATC
>JAITWP010000101.1 GCA_031285365.1 Azoarcus sp. | reverse complement strand
CCCGGCATGCCCTGTCTCGACATCGTGCGCCGAATCAAAACCGAACTGCGCGTGCCGACCTACGCCTATCAGGTGAGCGGCGAATACGCGATGCTCAAGGCCGCCGCGCAGCAGGGCTGGCTGGATGAGAAAGCCTGTGTGCTGGAGTCGCTCCTGGCGTTCAAGCGCGCGGGCGCGGACGGCATCCTGACGTATTACGCGCTGGACGCGGCGCGCTGGTTGAAGGAAGGGCGTCAAGCGGGTATGTGAACTTCCCGTCAGGGATTCTCGCGTGAGCGAGGATGAAAGCGCACGACGGAGCGCCCGTCGGGGTGCGCCTGTTTTCCCGCGCCTGCGGATTTCCAGGCGTGGCCCTGGATGACTTCGACTGTCACCGGAAGACAACCCTCGCGACGGCGTTGTTCGTAGCGCGCGCGGGATTGTTCCCAGGCCGTGCGCCCACACAGGCCACGCGGACGGGTGAGGGCGGCGTTGTTGGCGGCGTTGGCGCGCAGGTCGACGAAAAGCTCATCGAGATTGTCGTAGGTGAGCGTGATCATCTCCATGTCCATCACGGGATCTTCGAGTCCTGCAGTGATGAGGGCGTCGCCCAGGTCGTGCATGTCGATGAAGCGATGCACGCGCTCGCCCGCATGAGAGGGAAGAGTCTCCCGCAGTTCCCGCAGAGTGTCCGGGCCAAGGCTGGAGAACATGACGAGCCCGCCTGTCTCGATGACCCGGCACATCTCCCGAAAGACGGGCAAAGGATCGTCGATGAAAGGCAGCATCAGGTTGGCCCAGACGAGGGAGACGGAATCGTCCGCGAGCGGTAGCCGCGCGGCGTCTGCGGCGGCAAGGATGACAGGGGAGGCGCTTTTGCCGAACAGGCGGCGCAGGGGGCTTTGAGCTGGAGCAAGCTGCGCGCGCGCGCGCAGGGGTTCGATGAGGTCGAGCCCGATGCGTGTAGCGTCGGGGTAACGTTCCCCGAGACGCACGAGGTCAAAGCCCGCGCCGCAACCAAGATCAAGAATGCGGCGGGGAGTGACGCGAATGAGGTCGAGCCGCTCATCCATGCGGCGGGCAATTTCTCGGACGAGGAAGTCCGAGTCGCCCTCGATGTTCCGCGCGGCGACCTGCCGGAGCCGCCGTCGCAGCAGGCCGTGATCGAGGCGGAAATCCTGGGGCGTGTCCACGCGTCGTGTCTGATCCGCCGGGTCAGATGGAAACGAGTCCGAGGCGGGCGAAAAGGCGCATGTCGGCGTCGGTATCGGCGTTGCCGGTGGTCAGGAGCCGTTCGCCGTAGAAAATGGAATTGGCTCCGGCCATGAAGCACAGCGCCTGCAATTCGTCGCTCATCTGTTCGCGGCCAGCCGAGAGCCGCACGAAGCTGCCGGGCATGGTGATGCGCGCCACGGCAACGGTGCGGACGAAATCGAAGGGGTCGATTGCCTCGCTGTCGGCAAGCGGCGTGCCGGGGAAGGCGATGAGTTTGTTGATGGGCACGGATTCCGGTGGCGGTTCCATGTTGGCGAGTTGGGCGATGAGGCCCGCGCGACCCGTCTGGCCTTCGCCCATGCCGACGATGCCGCCGGAACAGACGTTGATTCCGGCGTCACGCACTTTTGCGATGGTGTCGAGCCGATCCTGCAAGGTGTGGGTGGTGACGACTTCGCCGTAGCGTTCGGGCGCGGTGTCGATGTTGTGGTTGTAGTAGTCGAGTCCGGCGTTGGCGAGTTGCCTGGCCTGTTCTGCATCCAGCATGCCGAGGGTGACGCAGGTTTCCAGCCCGAGTTTCTTGACCTCACTCACCATCTCGATGACGGCAGCGAGGTTTTTTTCGTTGGGACTGCGCCAGGCCGCGCCCATGCAGAACCGGGAGGAGCCGCTTTCCTTGGCAGCGCGGGCGCGTTCCAGCACCTCGTCGAGCGGCATCAGGGCTTCGCGCTCGAGGCCCGTATCGTGACGCGCGGACTGCGAGCAGTAACCGCAGTCCTCGGAACAGCCGCCGGTTTTGATCGAGAGAAGGGTCGAACGTTGCACTTCGCCTGCCTTGAAGTTGGCGCGGTGTACTTCCTGCGCGCGAAACATCAGATCGAGGAAAGGCAGCGCGAACAGGGCTTCGATGTCGGCGATTTTCCAGCGGACTCCGGCGGGTTCCGTCGGAGTGGAAGGTTTGGTGAAAAGCGTGACGGTTGATTCACTTGTCATGGTATGGTTTTAGATCTCTAATGGGGGAGGCGCAATTCTCGTTCAGTGGGCAAAAGCAAGTCAAATCAGGAATACCCCTGGACATGTCAGAAGAGAATATTGAATGGTTTTTGGAGCGTTTGGGAAGTTTTCGCGCGGAATGGGGCGGAGTTTATTGATGTCCCTGTCCGATGCGTTGATAGCGCCGGATTGTTGCCTGTGCGGAATTTCTGTCGGAAGCGGGGGCGTGCCCGTGTGCGACGATTGCGCGAATGAATTGCCGCGCCATGATGTGCCTGCCTGTCCGTGCTGTGCGCTGCCCACTCCGGAGGGGCAGATTTGCGGGCGTTGCCTGCGCAATCCTCCAGCGTTTGACAGTACGTGCGCGCTGTACAGCTACGTTTTTCCGGCGGATGTGCTGGTGCGCTCGTTCAAGTATCGCCACCGCCTGTCGCTGGCCCGCTTCTTTGTCGATGCGGCAGCAGCCTTGCCGGAGGCCGATGTGGTCGTGCCCATGCCGCTGCATCCGCGACGCCTGTCCGAGCGCGGATTCAACCAGGCGCTGGAAATTGCCCGTCCGCTGGCCCGCACGGTTGGTTTGCCACTGGAGCAGGGAGGAGTCTCGCGCAGGCGTTACACCCCGCCGCAGGCGACGCTCGACCGCGA
>JAITWP010000085.1 GCA_031285365.1 Azoarcus sp. | reverse complement strand
CCACGAGCTATGTCCGGCGGCCGGCCTCGATCTGCGGAGGCGCCCTCGAACGCATTTCGCTTCCGCCGCGAAGGTCATAGCACAATTGCTCGATCTACCTGGGGACATGAATGTCCCCTTGATGCAGCTTGAGGGATTTCGAGGCTGACAAACGCAGGAACTGGTGTCCACTGACAGGGGGAAACATGGGCGAAAAAAGTCTAAGCGAGTTGCAAGCGACCGAAAGCATTCGGCGGTTGCTATCGCTTTACAGTGATGCCGTGAGCCGGCGTGAGCCGGACGAGATCGCTAGGCTTTTCGCACCCAACGCGGAAGTCATAATCATGGACGGAGATCCCCGGGTCGGCCGTGAAGCGATCGTTGCGGACGATGTCCGGTTTTCAATACCTGCACCAGACCTGCGGCGCGGGCCTGATCGATGTTACGGGAAACTCGGCTAGAGGGCGTATTTCCATCATGGAGATCACCCGACCGATCGAGAGCGAGACCCTCGATGCCGTGTTTGGTCAGTATGAAGACGGCTACGTCCGCATCGACAACGCCTGGCAGTTTCACCGGCGGCGCTTTTTCCTTTCGTACATGGCCAAAGTGCCGGCTACCGAAGCGGCGCCCTTTACGAGTTTTGCCCCCCTGCACTCATACTTGCCGTAGGATCGTAAGCAGCATGCTCTGCTAGCCAATGGCGCGCGGCGGCCAAGCGATGACGGTACACTCCTCCGACACCCTCAATACCCTTACCCTGTTCGCAGAACAGGCCGCAGATAATCTACCAGGCGCAAATGAAACTGGACCGTCGACCCTCACCATGACCACACAGGGCATCTATCAGCGCATAAAACGCGAACGATCGACCGTCAGGGGGCGCTGGTAAGAAGGATCGCAGCAATCTCGGGTTGCCGACACATAGGTTGTCTCGTTGTCGTTCCCGTTAGCTCCAGATATCTCGTCACGTGCTTCAACCACACAAATGCGCTCAGCGATCGCCCAACGTCCATTACGCTTCTCGAAACGATCGATGTAACGGCCACTGGCTAGATTGTACCATGGCGGTACCTTATTAATGCATCGGAACAGAAAATAGCTTTCACAATGCGCAACATCACCATCTATTTCGCAGCGATGATTGGTAATATGGTGCTGAGTAAATTCTTGATATTTCGAATTTAACGCAAACACCGCTTCCACAAAGCCTTGAACGTCACCGACATATGTATCGCCGTAGTCATCCACGGCATCCTCATGATAGGCTGAAAGCAACATCTCGCGGTCAAGCCGCTCGATCCCTCGCGAATAACGCATAAGGCAATCATATATCTCCTGCCTATCCTTCATATCTCGCAGAAATTCTGTGGCTTCCGCATCCATAATGCTCTCCTAGGCACTAATCGGCATCGCAAACCGATATCGCATTCGAAGGACATTGACTGACCGCACGCATAACCAAGTCCTCGAGCTCGGGCGGCACCTCGGCGCGCATGACGACGGCATAGCCATCGTCATGGAGCTCGAACAACTCGGGCAATATTCCCAAGCAGACCCGAAATCCGGCACAGATTTCCTCGTCGACGTGAACCTTCATCTCAACTTTCCGAAACCGGATCGAACTCGAGTACTAGATGCGTGAGCCCGCGCAGAATAAAGGTCGGCAGATATCCATAGCGTCGGGCATCACGTGGCCCATGAGCCTCCTCGGAGACGCGAATGTCGCGGGTCAGGTCGAAGAAGCGGTTGAGCGCAACGATCGTCTCGGCGCGAGCCAAGGGGGCACCAGGACATGTATGACGACCGCGGCCAAAGGCAACGTGCAGCTTGGCATTCGCGCGGTCGATCTGGAACTCATCCGGATTTTCGAACATACGCGAATCGCGATTGGCAGCGCCATTGGCGATGAAGAGAAACGTGCCGGCAGGGATGTTGACGCCACCTAGGATCGTCGGCCGCTTCGCCAAGCGAAAATCGCCCTTAACGGGACTTTCGTGCCGCAAGCATTCCTCGATGAAGTCCGGAATCAAATTGCGGTTCGCGCGCAAACGCTGCTGAATGTCGGGATGCTCAGCGACCTGCTGAAAGGCATAGCTGAGCAGGCGCACCGTCGTTTCCTGACCAGCGGCGAATAGATTGGCCGCGATCCGTGCCACGTCGAGCGGAGTCGGCAGGGAACCGTCAGGAAAGGTAGCTTCTGCAAGCCCAGTCAACACATCCTTCCGCGGATTACGGCGGCGATCCTCAATGTAGCTGGAAAATCTCTCGTAGAGCCACGCCAGGGGCAGGTGCTCGACTTCTTTTTCGCTCACTCCACCCACAAGACTACCGCCGCGCTCCTGCTCTTGCCGCAGGAGGTGCTCGCGGAACTCCCGGCGGTCCTGTTCCGGCACGCCGAGCAGATCGGAAATAACCAGTACAGCGAAGGGGCCGGCAAAGTCGCCTATGAATTCGCAGGTACCGCGGGCAAGAAACGTATCGATCTGCTGGCTCGCGAGCTGCCACATGAACTCCTCGTTCTGCTTAAGGCGCAGAGGAGTGATCAGGCGCATGAGCAATGAGCGATGGTCGTTGTGGACCGGCGGATCCATGGTTGGAAGTTGATCACTGAGCGCAGTCTTATCGCGATACTGTTCGATCAGCTCAGAAATGTCGTCCTTTTCATGCCCTTCGAGTGGAATCGGACAGCCAGCCATCGGCCCCGACGTCGACATGCAGGACGAGAAATTCTCGGGATCGTTGTAGACCGCGAGAGCTTCCTCATAACCGGTCACCATGAAGATGCCGTGATGCGGTTCACGTGTCACTGCCCCCTGCTTCCGCAGGTGGTCGAAATAGGAGTAGGGGTCGTCGACGAATCGATTGCTGCGGAAGAAATCGTACTGCTCGAACTCGTGCTGCATGTCGTTCATGTCATTTCCTTTCTGAGCATCAACCGACCACTTTGGCCGGGTCCCAGACGATGGGCAGGTTGCGGATCGACAGAAGGCCGGGAAACACGGTCGTGTCGCTGCCTTCCTTGAGATGGAATTGGGGAATGCGGCGGAACCATTCCTCCAGCAGGATACGTATTTCACGGCGCGCCAAAGGAGCCCCCAGGCACAGGTGCACACCCGCGGTAAAGGTCATGTGCCGATTGGGCTTGCGCAACGCGTCGAAAGTCGAGGGATCAGCAAATTGGTCTGCATCGAAATTGCCAGAGCAGTTGAGCGTCTGGATCTGATCACCGGCCTTGAGGGTAACGCCGTGCCATTCCATGTCCTGGCGCACGCGGCGCATCGAGCCAAGAATCGGCTGGGTACGCAGAAATTCCTCGACTGCGGTGTGGATGATATCGGGATTATCGCGGATCTGCGCCTGGATTTCGGGCTGGAGTACCATGCGCCGGAACATCTGGCTGATAGTCGCGGCGACGGTGTCGAGGCCGCCGAGCCAGAGGAACCACACCATGCCAATCTTCTCTTCGTGGGTCAGTGGTCGACCTTCGATCTCGCCATGGACGATGTAGGACGTGAGCGCATCGTCAGGCTCGCGCTCCTTTTCAGCCATGAAGCCGCGTAGGAAATCGAGAACGCCGCGCAACGACGCTAGGCGCGCCTCACCGCCGGTGTGCAGGATGCCCCATTCCCAGGCGAGAAACTGCTCGAACATCGCAGGCGGGAAACCCATTAGCGTCATGAAGATGCGCACCG
>JAITWP010000081.1 GCA_031285365.1 Azoarcus sp. | reverse complement strand
GAAACGGTTGGGCAGGATCATGCCCTGTTCGGGATGTCGCCAGCGCAGCAACGCCTCGGCGCCTTGCATGATGCCGGTGCGGGCGTCTATCTTGGGCTGGTAGAAAAGTTCGAGTTCGTTGTGCTGGATGGCGTTGCGCAACTGGTTTTCGAGCAGCAGGTCGCCGAGGGTGGTGATGTTCATGTCGGCGGAATAGAAGCGGAAGTTGTTGCGTCCGTCTTCCTTGGCGCGGCTCATGGCGGCATCCGCGTTGCGCAGCAGTTCCGCTGCTGTGTCGCCGTCGGTTTCGGAGAGGGCGATACCGATACTGGCGGTGATGGTGATGTCATGTCCGCCCAGTTGGTAAGAGCGACTGATGCTGGTGAGAAGCTTGCGTGCGATGCTGGCGGCATCTTGCGGCTGGTCGATGTCGGGCAGGATGAAAACGAATTCATCGCTCCCAAGGCGGGAGACGGTATCAGTGTCCCTCAGCAGGGACTGGCTCCGGAGGGCGACCTGCTGGAGCAGGGCATCGCCCAGTTCGTTGCCCAGAGTGTCGTTGATATTGCGGAAGCGGTCGAGGTTGACGAACAGCACGGCGGTATGACTGTCGATGCGCCGCGATTGGGTGAGAGCCTCATTCAGTCTTTCCTGCATCAGCAGACGATTAGGCAGATTGGTGAGCGGGTCGTACAACGAGAGGTGCTGGATGTGGGCTTCGCTTTTCTTGCGTTCGGTGATGTCGGAAAAAACGGCAATGTAGTGGGTGACCTTGTTTTCAGCGTCGGACACTGCGGTAATCGACAGCCATTCGGGATATATTTCACCATTCTTGCGGCGATTCCAGATTTCACCTTGCCATTTCCCGCACTGACCAAGGGTTTTCCACATGTCATTATAAAAAGACTTGCCGTACTGCTCGGAGCTAAGCATCGAAGGCGTGCGTGCGAGTACTTCTTCGACACTGTAGCCGGTAATGGAGGTAAACGCCGGGTTGGCGGCCAGAGCACGGGCGTGGGCATCGGTAATGAGCATGCCTTCAGCCGCGCTGTTGAAAAGCGTGGCATAGAGTTTGAGATTGCCCTGAGTGCGGTGCAACTCATCGATGCGTTGCTCAAGGCTGTTGTTGGATTTGCGTAAAGCCTGGGTGGTTCGGCCCAGTTGGACGAAGAGCATCGTCAGGTAAAGGGCGAGCAGAAGCGCCGAAGCGAAAAGCAGTACGCGATAGATGCGGGATAGGTCGATTGCATTTTCGTGGGCGATGGCGTATGCCCGAAGGACTTTTCCGATTCCTGTATCTGTGGAGATCAGGCAGACTTCATGCAGCGCCGAATCTGCTGTCTGCCTGGCTTTGATTATGATTTCGCCGTGATCGAGGACATTGTCCAGTGCCCGTGCGGACTCGGGCAGCAGACCGGTGTACTTGTCTCGGATGGATTTGATGTGTTTGTTGATGGACTGCAGCAGTTCTTCATCGTCCGACACCAGGTAGGTCATGATGCTGCTGTTCAAAAAGTTGAGATCGGCATGCAGATGTGGGAGTGAGGTCGATTTTTCGAGGTCTTTGATCGCAGTCGGGAAGTAACGGATGGAATTGCGCAGTACCGAGTTCTCCCGTATGAAGGTTTCAATGTAGCCCTTTTTTTGTGCTACCAGTTGATCAAGTGTGTCGAGATGGAGATGAATCCCTTTGGTGTCTTCGGCAGATAGAAACCTCGGGGCGTCGCGAAGTTCCCTGAGCAGGGCATCGAGGCGGTTGATGTTTTGCGAAATGGCGTCGTAGTTTTTGTAGAATTCAAAACGGATACCCAGAACATTGGAGTTGATCTGGATGTCGGTCTCGTTGAAAGAGTGAAGTTTGCGCTCGTATGTGTGGAGATCTGCGGCTGAAATGGATTCCGTATTGGCGAACACCCAAAGCAGTGTGGCTGCGATGATTACCACAATGGTCAGGCTGCGTCCTATTTCGCCAAAGGATGTCGAAAGATGTGCGCGTTCATGCGCAACCACGGGGGATTTCGTGGGCTCGAGTCTGTCGTCGTGGGGTGCCGTGCCCCGAGAAGGGCGATCAGCGGAATTCATGGCTGCAAGCGCCCTCCCTGGTATTCTCCAGTCAGGCTTTCAAGAAAAACAGCAATATGGCGACGATCTTCTTCGGATAGTTCACGACCAAGCTGGTACCGACCCATGATTTCGATAGCGCTGTCGAGCGTGTCAGCGCTGCCATCATGGAAATAAGGCGCAGTGACGGCGACATTGCGCAGGCCCGGCACCTTGAAGACGTAACGATCTTCTTCGTTGCCCGTGATGTTGTAACGGCCAAGGTCAACCTTGGTGGTGTTGCCGCGGTCGGCGAAATAGTTGCCTATGACCCCGAAACGCTGGAATAAGTTGCCGCCGATATTGATCCCCTGATGGCAACTGATGCAGCCATAGTCGATGAAGCGCCTGTAACCTTCCCTGGCCTCATCGCGGATGGCTGTGGTGTCGCCGTTGAGAAAGCGGTCGAATGGGGCGTTGGGAGTGACCAGGGTGGCTTCGAAACGAGTGATGGCATCAGTGATGGTTTTTTCGCTGATTTCACCATCGTATTCGCGTTTGAATGCCTTACGGTATTCATCGTCTTCCGAGACTCGGCGTACAACGATTGTCCAGTTGCTCGCCATTTCAGCGATGTTCAGCAGTGGGCTGTCAACCTGCTCGGCGAGAGTGGCGGCGCGTCCGTCCCAGAACTGGCGGAAATTGAACACTGAGTTGAACACGGTGGGCGTATTGTATTCGCCAAGTGCCTCGCCTGCGCCCACCGCGATCTTGCGTCTGTCAGCGCCGTTGGTGGTCAGAAGGTGACAGGTTGCGCAGGAAACCGATCCATCGCCTGAAAGCCTGGGATCGTGGAACAGCCTTTGCCCGAGTAGAACCTTGCCGGATTGAAGTTCATTTAGCAAAGGAACCGGAATGGGCAGGATGGCACTGTCTCGCCCTCGCAGGTTGTCCTGTCTGCTCAGGATAGCGGTTTCATCGGGGGCATGCGAAGCTTCCTCTGCCTTATGGAGCAGGAGCAGAGCGACAAGGACAGTCGCCAGCAGGGCCAGGAAGCCATAAAGCAGAAGATGTAACTGGTCTTTTCTCATCATCTTTTTTCATGCTACATCGACGCTCAATGTAGTACGAATCACGGTGAAGCGTGCAACTTCGGTTCGATTCTCTCCAGCGGTGACGCCATCCCGCGCCGTTCTGGCAGATAGGCCGCGATCTGACAGGCAATGGAAGCCATGTAGGGAATACATTGCAGGGCAAGAATACCAGCCCACAGGCGCGTCTCGTTGTCTACGGCACCGCGAGTGAAAACCAAAGCCATGATCGCTAGGATGAGTGCGGTAAGCATGCCGAGTTCTTCACGGATGGGGCCGAAAAATGCAAGCGCTCCCTTGGCTTTCCAGCCCTTCGGGGTGACGATGAAAACGCCTTTTTTCTTGATGAGTCCGGTAAAGACACCGCGTGCGATGGCATGCGACAGTCCGACAGAAAGGATCGAGGCCCCAAGAATGTCGCGCCAGGGGCAGTTCATGGTGCGGCGGTAGAGGATGGGCCCCAGCGCGGCCTTGAAAGCCATGAAGCCGAGTACGGGCAGGGCCAGCGCTACGACCGGCAGGCTGAAGGTCTTGGGAAAGGCGAGAATGCCCGCCGTCCAGAGCAGGCTGCCATAGGCGAACACAAGATGCAGGGCGTCGCCGAACCAGGAGAACCAGCCGGTGAGGAAGTGATAGCGTTGCGCGAGGTTAAGAGTGCTGCGGCCGAGCATTTTCGGCAGATGGGCCTTGAGGATCTGCATGGCGCCGAAGGCCCAGCGGAAGCGCTGGCTCTTGATCGCGGCAAAGTCCGAGGGAGTGAGGCCGCGCCCGAGAACGTGGTCGACGTAGCGGGTGTCGTAGCCTTTTGAGATGAGTCGCAGGCCCAGTTCGGTGTCCTCGCAGATGCACCATTCGGACCAGCCGCCCACTTCTTCGAGCGCCAGACGGCGAACCAGTGTCATGGTTCCGTGCTGGATGAGCGCGTTGCGTTCGTTGCGGTGGTGCATGCCGATGCGAAAGAATCCGTCGAATTCCCAGTTGCACATGCGACGGAAAGGCTGATCTTCCCAGCCGCGGTGCGCCTGCGGAGCCTGCACGACTGCGACATCGGTTTTGTCGAAGTGCGGCACGAGGCTTGACAGCCATTGTGGGTGGACAACGTAATCGGCATCGACCACGCCGACAACTTCAGCCTTTGGATTCGTGACCGTAAGGCCGTAATTGAGCGCCCCCGCCTTGAAACCCGGCCAGTTCATCAGATGGAAGAAACGGAATTTCGGCCCCAGTTCGGCGCAGCGTTTTTCGAGCGGTCGCCACAGGGCTTCGTCGCGGGTGTTGTTGTCGAGCACCAGCACCTCGAAATTGTCGTAGTCGAGCCTTGCCAGACTGTCGATGGTGGCGATCACCATCTCCGGCGGTTCGTTATAGCAGGCCAGGTGGATGGAGACGAAAGGCTGCTTGCCGGAAGGGTTCGGGGGCAAAGGCATGAAACGGCGTTGCCATCGGCGCTTGAACAGGATTTCGCCAAACTCGAACCCATGCGAGAGCAGTACCGCGATGGTGAGGCAGGTTGCGCCGATGATGACGGTCAGCCCGACGAGTTCGCGCTGTTGTCGTTCCGGAATCAGGTAGTACTCCACCGGCACATTGAGGCCGATGATGAGAATCGTGATACATGCCTGGATCAGTGCGGCCAGGAACAGTCTGCCGCCGATGCTCCAGCTTGAGAGGAAGAAAGCCATCAGGAACATGGGCAGGAAGGCGAAGATTGCGGCGTTGCTTGCCTTGACCAGCCAGTGACGGTCACGTTCGATGGGGCCGGTGAGCGAATATTTGAGGTGGCGGTCGACGTCGTACATGCCCCAGTAGGCGCCTGCC
>JAITWP010000276.1 GCA_031285365.1 Azoarcus sp. | reverse complement strand
CCCGCGCGCAAGGCCGCCCGACTCGATCCGGTCGTGGCGCTGGCATCGGAGTAGGAAACGAAATGAAAAAAATCCCTGCCCTCATCTGCGCCGCGTTCCTCGCCGCCTCCTGTTCCCTCGTGGATCCCATCACACGCCCGGATATCGCCCTGTCGGAACAATGGCTGGAAGGCACGCCCGCCAGCAATGCGGCGATGCCTGCTGCCGAATGGTGGCGCGGCTTCGGTTCCTCCCGGCTCGACGCCCTCATCGCTGAAGCGTTTGAAGGCAACCCCGACCTGCGCGTGCAGGGCGAACGGGTCATTCAGGCGGAACTGGCCCTGCGCGTGGCAAATTCCTCGCTCTTCCCGAGTCTGGATCTCCGCAACACCGGTACTGGCTGGAGCCGCACCGATCCCGGCTCGCGTAGCGGCGGTGCCGTGACCGATAGAAAAAGCACTTCGCTCAACCTCGCCGCCAGCTACGAAATCGACCTATGGGGTCGAGTTTCCGCCTCAATCGCCAGCGGCAAGGCAAGCCTGACGGCCAGCCAGTACGACTATGAAGGCGCACGCCTCTCACTCGCCGCCAGCGTGGCAACGGCCTGGTTCCAATACCTGGCCAGCGTGGAGCGGCTGGAAATTGCGCAGGAAAACCTTGCCATCGCGGAGCGAGTCTACAAGGTCGTCGAAGCCCGTCACCGCAACGGCGCCGTCTCCGCGCTCGATCTCTCCCGCCAGACCACCACCGTCCTCACCCAACGCGCCCAGATCGACCCACTGGAAGTCCAGGTGCGCCAGACCCGCATGGCACTCGACATCCTGTGCGGCCGCGCCCCATCGCCCCCTTCCACCGAGTCGCAGGACACCCTCGCCAGGCTTGCGATTCCCGTAATCGACGCCGGATTGCCTTCCGAACTGCTGCTGCGCCGCCCGGACATTGCCGGGGCCGAAGCGCGGCTGACCGCAGCTTCGGCAAACGTCGGCGTGGCTCGCGCCGAGCTCTTCCCGAGCATCACCCTCTCCGCCGGGGGTGGACTGGCCACAGACGCGCTGTTCTCGCTCGCGCACCCAACCTCCACCATCAGCCTTTCGGTGGCGATCCTGCAAACGATTTTCGACGGTGGGCGGCGACGCGCGCAGATCGAGACGGCCCGGTCGAGAGAGCGTGAACTGCTGGAGACCTACCGCAAGACCATTCTCTCCGCATTGCAGGAAGCCGAAGTCTCTTTGTCCAACGCCGCCCGCGATACCCGGCAGGAAGAGGCGCAGGCACAAATTCTTGTCGAGGCCGAACGTGGGCTGCGGCTTGCGGAACTGCGCTACAGCACGGGCGCGGACGACCTGTTATCCGTGCTCGATGCACAGCGCACGCGCTTCTCGGTTCAGGATCAACTCGCCCAGTTGCGGCTCGCACGGCTCACGAACGCGGTGAATCTTTTCAAGGCGCTCGGCGGCGGGTGGCAATCTCCTGCCGCAAATTGACATCAACCCACAGCCCAGGCCGCGAGAAATTCTTTCCAGTGCGGGGCGTCGATCTTTTCCAGTGTTTCCCGCACCATGGCAACTTCCTGCTCCCATTCTTCATGGCTGAGAATGCCGCGCATTTTCAGGAAGCGCAGGTAGACAAGCCCCGCGTTGACGACATCGGTTTCGCAGTAGTCGCGGATTTCGCCGATGCGTCCAGCCTGCCAGGCGGCCCAGACGGCAGAACCGTCCATGCCGAGTTTGCCGGGATAACCCATGAGCTTGGCAAGCTCATCGAGCGGGGCATTGGCGCGCGGCTGATAGAGCGCGAGTAAGTCCATCAGATCGAGATGGCGGGCATGGTAACGGCTGATGTAGTTGTTCCATTTGAATTCGCGTGAATCGGCGTAATCGCCGTCGCCGAGATCCCAGTAACGCGAAGCAGTGACGCCGTGCAGCAACCCCCGATAGTGGAGTACCGGCAGATCGAAACCTCCCCCATTCCAGGAGACGAGTTGAGGGGTGTATTTTTCGATGCCGTCGAAAAACCGCTGGATGATTTCACCCTCGTTGCTGTCCGGCTCGGAGAGTGAAAACACGCGAAACTGACCGGGGCTGTAGAGCGCGCAGGAAATCGTGACGATCCGGTGCTGGTAGTGCGGGAGAAAATCGCTGCCGTTGGCGGCGCGGCGCTGCTGGAAAACGAATTCGGCGACCTCCGCGTCGGAAAGGTTTTCCGGCAGGTCATGAAGACGTCTGAGCCCGGCAACGTCCGGAATGGTTTCGATGTCGAAAATCAGTGAGGAAGGCATTTTCAACCCGGATCAACGCCGACCTATACCGTAATACTCAATGCCGTCCCGACGCATCACTGCCGGCTCAAAGATGTTGCGCCCGTCGAAGATAATGGGTTGCTTGAGAGCGGTACGGATGAAATCGAAATCCGGGCTGCGGAATTCTTTCCATTCTGTGGCAATGATGAGGGCATCGGCTCCCAAAACGGCATCCATCGGGCGGTGTGCGTAACTCAATCCCACGTATTTGTCCGCGAAAACACGATTGGCTTCGGGAATTGCCACCGGATCATAAGCCGTGATGTTCGCACCACGCCTGGAAAGTTCGTCGACGATGACGCGGCTTGGCGCTTCGCGCATGTCGTCGGTGTTGGGTTTGAACGCCAGCCCCCAGAGCGCAAAGCGCAGTCCGTCCAACCTCTCTCCGAAACGGGCGGTAATCTTGTTTATGAGAACGTGCTTCTGCTTTTCGTTGGCTTCCTCCACCGAACGCAGCACCCGCATATCACGATTGGCCTCATCCCCGGCGTGTATCAGATTTTTTACGTCCCTCGGAAAACACGAACCTCCGTAGCCGCATCCCGCGTGGAGGAAGTCCCAGCCGATGCGCGGGTCGGAACCGATGCCCCGGCGGACGAGTTCGATGTCCGCGCCCAGGGTTTCCGCAAGGTTCGCCAGTTCGTTCATGAAGCTGATGCGGGTGGCAAGCATGGCGCTGGCAGCGTACTTGGTGAATTCCGCGCTCCGGGCGTCCATGACCAGCAGTTTGTCGTGATTGCGCTGGAACGGCGCGTACAGTTCGCGCATCAGTTCGATGGCCTGTTCGTCTTCCGTGCCGATGATGATGCGATCCGGGCACATGAAATTTTCAACCGCTGTGCCTCCCTTCAGAAACTCGGGGCTGGAGACGACCGCAAAAGCGATATCTTCTCCACGCGCAACCAGCTCTTCGGCAATCGTGGCCCGTATCTTGTCGCCCGTACCGACCGAAACCGTCGATTTGTTGACTACAGCCCGATAACCGTCCATGTGCCGCCCGATATTGCGCGCGGCAGCCAGCACATGTTGCAGGTCGGCGAAACCG
>JAITWP010000312.1 GCA_031285365.1 Azoarcus sp. | reverse complement strand
GGAGGCCATGGCCTGTGGTTGCCTGCTTGTTGCTTCCGACACTGCGCCGGTGCGAGAGGTCATCCGCCATGGTGAAAACGGTTGGTTAGTCGATTTTTTTGATGGAAAGGCACTTGTCGAACGCGTGCTTCATGCGCTCTCGAATCCGCCGGAGGCCGCTGCCCTGCGGGCCAATGCTCGGCAAGACGCTCAGGCGTATTCGATAGAAAAGGGCATCGCGGGGTACATGGAATGGATTGAGAAACTGTGCAGGACAGTTTGATTGGATCAGTATTTGGTGTCTCTCCACATGTCGCGCGTGAAGTGTACGACGCGGTTACGGCCTGCTGCCTTGGCGTGGTAGAGAGCGACGTCGGCGAATTTGACCGCTTGCCAGAAAGTATTGCTATCGCTGGGAAAATCGGCTACGCCAATGGAAATCGTTCTTTGCAGGGTAACCCCTCCATGGGGAATCACCATGCTTTCCACTGCGGCGCGGATTTTTTCGGCTACGCTGAGAGCGTACGCACTGGAAGTGTCCTGCAAAACGGCCATGAATTCCTCGCCGCCGTAGCGGATGACGATATCCGAACCACGTACCGTCGTTTTGATGACATTCGCCAGGGCTTTCAATACCGCGTCACCGGCATCGTGCCCATAGGTGTCGTTGATCATCTTGAAGTGATCCAGGTCGAGCATCAGAATGGCGATGTGCGCTTGCTTGCGGCGCGTGCAGGCGGTTATGGTATCGATGAATTCTTCCAGGAAACGCCGATTGTTGAGACCTGTCATGGGGTCGCGCAACGAAGATTCCCGCAAGGTTTCCATCAATTGGCGTACTTCGAGCACAGGCGCTGTATCGGCTATATACACCCTGATATAGGGAAGTGACTCCAGGATGCGCTCTTTGTCCGATTCTTTGACGGTCATCTGTACGATGCTGCCTACTACGCCGGACTTGAGAATGGGGAAACACAGCGGATAACGCCGCTCCTTCTCTACCACCACCTTCTCTTCCATCGTCTCTGTATCGTCGTCAGCCAGTGGCACGACGGGAAACTGCTGCCCCTGGTTCGGGGAGCGCAAGCGACGCTGAAGCTGGGTACGCGCAAGTTGCTGCCGGTGGCCGAGAATATCTTCGTCTTCATCCTCCCTGGTGACGTTCCACGAATCCGCTGTGTTGCTGTCATGCTTGAAGCTGTAGCAGATGTCGGGCTGGATCAGGCCGTTTATCATGTGGGCGGCATAGAAAACCCGGCAGCTTTTCGGATTGGTCAGGATTCTCTGTTGGCACCATCGGCAGGTGGAAGG
Organism: Azoarcus sp.; assembly: GCA_031285365.1. Classification (GTDB taxonomy): domain Bacteria; phylum Pseudomonadota; class Gammaproteobacteria; order Burkholderiales; family Rhodocyclaceae; genus WRNU01. Next base: position 5,731 of record JAITWP010000312.1, on the reverse strand, counting down.
CATGTCATCGCTGAAAAGTACCGGATGAAGTTCATTACCGTCACTGATAACTTCAAAAACGGAAAACTCCCCTTGTCCATCGAAAAACGTGGTATTGAGTACGTTGATCAGGCGACGGTAAACATCAATCTTTGATTCATCTTCTTCGATTGCGATCTTGTATTGTGAAATCTGCGTCATGTTTTTGACCATGTCGATGGTCGCCAGTAATTGGTTCTCATGCATGTTCTGTTTTCGATCAACCAATTGCGAAATGTAATTGTTTATCTTGTCCAGGCCATTACCCAAAAATTTGAGTAAACGATTCATGTCACTGGCAATTTGACCGATTTCATCGTTCGTCTGTTTTTTGATCACACTTCTGAAGTTGCCGTCGATGGCTTCCTGTACCGCATGCTCGATATCACTGGCGGTGTTCGAGATGGGCTTGAGCAGGAAGTACAGGACGATGATCAGCACAATCGAACTGAAGAGCACGACCCCGATGATGCCGGCTACGGTGAGGATGGCGTTGTGACGCATGGCGGTAATGGACATGGTCATCGTTATTGTTCCGAGGACGTCCCCAACTTTTGAATTATGGCATTTTAGGCAATTAGGACTTCCTCCCATGGTAATGCTGTATGGAATAGTACCGCGAAAAATAAGTTCTCCGTTATTTTCAGAGATTTTAAATAACGACTCTCCTGTTCTCAAAACCTCTTCTTCAATTTCATCAGGTAGGTATTCACCCTTGCGAGTGTCGCCAAATTGTTCATTTACAACAGGTGAACGAACCACACGAGCGGTTTTTAGGTTTTGTACTTCCGCGAGACGAAGCAAAAAAGTCTGACGTTGATCGATGGTATTGTTGATCATTGACTCGGTCAAATTCACCCGAACAATTTCTGCTGCCGTACGCAGATGTTCCTTTGCATTACTGATGGAAAGCCGGTGAAATGCAAAAACAGTAATTACTGTCAGGACAACGACCATCCCTACAGAGACTGCAACAAAAAATGAGAAGACCTTAAAATTTAACGTCTTTGCGGAATTGGATGCTATTCCCCGCCCCATACTCCATGCTCCATGATACGCAGCACTTTGTCCTCGATCGATCTTGGCACCTCGGCCGATTATGAGTGAAAAGCCGTTCGCCAGAAGGGGCAATAAAGGGGTGACCGTGATGCTTTTGTCGGAGAGCTACTGATACGATTACACGGATTCATGCGTACACTGAAAATTCGTTCCTCTATCTGTCATGGTGACAACTGATACATTCGGGATCATGGGCGGCATGGAAGAATCCTTCGTTCTGGCGGCAGACATTGGTGGCACGCGTGCGCGGTTGTTTCTTGGCCGCGTGTGCGAGGATGCCTGGCATATCCTGCGCCTCCATGAAATGTCATGCGCGGACCATGACGGTGTCGAGGCGCTCATCGAAGCATTTCTGAGCATGGTGGAGGGTGTCGATGCGCCGAGCGTGGCCTGCTTTGCCGTGGCCGGGACACTCGAAGGCCAGCGTATGCGCATGACCAATCTGCCTTGGGAGGTGGATGGCGAACGTCTGCGCGAGCGATTCGGGTTTGAGCGGGTGCATCTCATCAACGATTTTGCCGCCCAGGCGTATGGTCTTGCCTGTCTCGACGATGAAGGAATTGTCGTCCTCCATCCCGGTGAAGCCCGTGCGCAGGGCGTGCGGGCGCTGATCGGCCCGGGAACCGGGCTTGGAATGGCTGTTTTGTCTGGTGCGTTGTGTCATCCCCTAGTGTTTCCGAGCCAGGGCGGGCTGGCGGATTTTGCGCCGCGTGATGCCCGTGAGTTGGCCTTGTGTGAGTCGCTGATGGCCGAACATGGGCGTGTGAGTATCGAAATGCTGCTCTCCGGCCACGGAATCGAGCGTCTTTATCGTTTTGTTGCCGACCTGCCGCCGGGGGCGCTGCTTGCCCGGGATGCGGCAACCATTGGGGTGGCTGCGCTGGAGGGAGACCCCATTGCCAATGAGACTTTGCGTTTTTTTGCTCGACTTCTTGTTTCCGCTGCCGCCAATCTGGGGCTCACTACCCTTGCGCGCGGCGGGGTTTACCTGACTGGAGGCATTGTTCCGCGCATCCTGCCGTTTCTGCGTGCGCCGGAACTCGTCGAACGGTTCTGCGATCATCCGTTGATGAGCGCAGTACTGGCACGCATTCCGCTTTACGCGGTGTGTGACGAGTTACTGGGTCTCAAGGGCGCAGCACGAATCGCCGCAAGGCTGACGCATGACGAAAACTGAAAGTGCCACTTTGCACCGATCCGTCCTTGGTTCTGGTCGCCGTTTCATGCGTCTGGCCGTTGATTACTGGAACAACGGCGGCAATAAATGGACGGTTCGTGGCATATCCCTGTTGCTACTGGCGCTGACTGTCGCTCAGGTTGTTCTTGCGCTCTGGATCAGTTACTGGCATCGGGATCTGTTCGACGCGCTCGAAAACCGGCAACTTGGCGAACTGCCTTGGCTGGTTTTGATCTTTGTGCTGATTTTTACCCTCACGATGGCGGTGACGGCACTGCACCTGATGCTCAAACGCTGGCTGCAACTCGATTGGCGGCGCTGGCTTACTGGATTGCTACTCGATCAATGGCTGGCGCATTCTCACCATTACCGACTCCAGCTCATTGGTGGAGAACACGACAACCCGGACGGACGCATTGCCGAAGACGTGAAAATTGCTACCGAAGTCGCCATTACACTGGCGCATTCACTGCTGTTTTCGGTGCTGATCCTGGGTAGTTTCGCGGATATTCTGCTCAGTGTTTCGGGTAGCGCGACGCTGCCGGGCACCTCCGTTTCTGTGCCTGGCTACATGGTATTGATGGCCTTTCTGTATGCCGGAGTGGGTTCTGTGCTCGGACTCATGCTTGGGCGACCGCTCATTCGCGCCACCAACCGCCTGCAAACCGTAGAGGCCAACCTGCGTTTCGGTCTTGCACGGGTACGCGAGCATTCCGAGGCAATTGCGCTTACGCACGGGGGGCCGGGCGAACGGCGCCACATCGGGCAGCTTTTCACCGAAGTCGGTCTGGGTTGGAACCGCCAAACCCTGGCCTATCTGGGTATCGTTTCCTTCTCCACCGGCTATGGAACGCTACTGCCCGTTTTCCCAATTCTGATCGCCGCGCCGCAATACATTGCGGGCGTCATGACCTTGGGGTTGCTGATGCAGGCGGCACAAGCCTTTCAACACCTGACTTCCGCCCTGTCATGGCCGATCAACAACCTTGGTGAAATTGCGCGTTGTCGCGCTTCGATTGATCGCATCATTTCCTTCTGCGAGGGTATGGAACGGCTCGAACGCGAAGACCGTAAAAACGGGCAGAGCGCGGATCGCATCGGACAGGGGTGAGAAGGGCGTTCAGGTGCAGGCGCGCAGACTGGCATCCAGTTGCGCAAGTCGTTCAGGTGTGCCGACATCGACCCAGCGGCCTCGGAAGTGTTCACCACTGACGCGATTCATGCCCATCGCGATGCGAAGCACCGGGGCGAGGCGGGCGGGTTTGCCTGCTTCGAGCGAGTCGAAAAGAGCAGGGTGGTAGGCGGCAATGCCTGAAAAAGTGAGACGCGGTTCTTCGTCTGCATTCACGCGCCCATCAATGAGCGCGAAGTCTCCCTGTGGGTTGTGGTCGGGATTGTCTATCAAAAGGAGATGAGCGAGGTCTCCAGTCGGAGACAGGCGCGCCGCGATCCGGGTCAGCGGTGCGAAATCCGCTTCACAGAAAATATCGCCATTGACGACGAGAAAAGGATTTTCCCCGAGGAACTGCATGGCTTGGCGGATGCCGCCCGCAGTCTCCAGCGCGCCCGGCGGTTCGGGCGACCAGCGGATGTGTACGCCGAAGGCGTGCCCATCCCCGAGTGCCGCTTCGAGCATGTTGCCGAGATGGGCGTGGTTGATGACGAGCTGGTTAATCCCGGCGGAAGCCAGGCGTTCGATGTGCCGGACGATCAATGGCTTGCCGCCTGCGGCAAGCAGTGGTTTGGGGCAATGGTCGGTGAGCGGACGCATGCGCTCGCCCCGACCTGCAGCAAGAATCATCGCCTTAATTGTCATAGAAATTGTGCCGCTACCCAGAAGAAGGTTGCCGACAGCAGCATCGATGCGGGGAAGGTGAGTGCCCAGGCGATAAGGATGGTACGGACGGTTCCGCCCTGCACGCCACTACGGTTGGCGACCATCGTACCCGCAACACCGGAGGAAAGGACGTGGGTGGTGGACACCGGCAGACTGACTGTAGATGTTGGCGACTCCAATGGCTATGGCGGCGGTGATCTGCGCGCTCATACCCTGTGCGTAGGTCATGCCCTGCTTGCCGATACGTTCGCCTACGGTGATGACGACGCGTCTCCAGCCAACGAGGGTGCCTATGCCGAGCGCCAGCGCGACGGCGAAAATGACCCAGATCGGGGCGTATTCGGTGGGAGTGGCAAGATCCTTGCGCAGGCGGCTGAGTTCGGCTTTGTCGACTCCGGGAAGCCTGCCAACCTGACGGGCCATGTCGTCGAGGCACAGTAATTCGCGCCGAACCTGCACGCGCTGATTGGCGTCCAGTTCTTCAAGATCCGTGATGCCTTCCAGATTTTTCAACAGGCTCTGGATGGTTTCCTTGGTGTCCGCGACCTCGCAACGGAAACGCGGTGGTGTGGACGAGGAAGTCTCCTTGAGGAGGGGAGGTCGGGGCTTGGGGGTTTCGTACAGTTGATCACGATGGCGCTGGTAAAGCTGTTCCATATGCACGGCAGCGACGCGCGCGTGCTCGATCTGGTAAGGGCTGGCTTCCATGTTGACGACATAGTGGGCGGGCACGAAACCGATCAATACCAGCATGATGAGGCCGATACCCTTCTGGCCGTCGTTGGAGCCGTGCACGAAACTGACCCCTATGGCAGAGAGTACGAGCGTGAGGCGGATCCAGAACGGAGGTTTCTTGACCTTGCCGCTGTCAGAGCGTGGTTCCGGGATGGAGTGCATTTTTCCGCCCGGACGCCAGCGTTTAAGGGCAACCAGGAAAAATCCGGCGATGAAAAATCCCGCCAACGGCGAAAAGATCAGCGACATTACGATGTCGATTGCCTTTTGCCAGTTGATGCCTTCCGTGACGGAAAGGTCGTTGAGCAGGGCATTAGTGATGCCAACGCCCAGGATGGAGCCAATGAGCGTGTGGGAACTGGAAGCGGGGATGCCGAAATACCAGGTGCCAAGGTTCCAGGCGATGGCGGCAGCCAGGAGCGAAAACACCATCACCATGCCTTGCCCGGTGTTAACGTTGATGAGAAGTTCAACGGGCAACAAATGCACGATGGCGTAGGCAACACCTACACCGCCAAGCACTACACCGAGGAAATTGAAAATGCCTGAAAGGATTACCGCACGGTAGGGTGTCATGGCACGGGTATAGATCACCGTGGCGACGGCGTTGGCCGTATCGTGAAATCCGTTGATGAATTCAAACGCGAGGACGAAAAAAAGAGCCAGAAAAAGACCCAGAGCCATCCCGGCACTGGGTACGCCAAGAGATTCGAGCATGATCGAGATTTATTGCGTTGTTAGTGGTCAGAAGGAAAAAAAGGTTTCGGTTGGTACGGGATCGAGTTTGTCGAGCAGCTTGAGCAGGGGACGGAGGTCGCGGTAGCGTTCGCACACCTTGCGCAGGTAGCGCATCAGCAGGGGCAGGCTGGAGAGGTAACCTTCCTTGCCATCACGGTGACAGAGTC
>JAITWP010000211.1 GCA_031285365.1 Azoarcus sp. | reverse complement strand
CGTCCTTCGCAAAATGCTGGATGAGAAAAAAATCTCCAGCACCGAACTCGCCAGCCTTTTTCTTGATCGCATCGAGGCTTTCGATCCGGTACTCAATGCCTTCATCACCGTCGACCGCGAGCGGACGCTTGCCGAAGCTCAGGCGGCAGACGATCGTCTCGCCCGCAATGAGGCTGGCCCACTCACCGGAATCCCGCTCGCCCACAAGGACGTGTTCTGCACCGAAGGCGTGCTGACAACCTGCGCATCCAGGATGCTGTCCAATTTCGTCAGCCCCTACGATGCCCATGTGGTCACCTTGTTGAAACAGGCGGGCGCAGTGAGCCTGGGCAAGACCAACCTGGACGAATTCGCGATGGGTTCGTCGAGCGAAACGTCGTATTACGGCCCGGTGCGCAATCCGTGGGAACCCGCCCATGTGTCGGGCGGTTCTTCGGGCGGTTCGGCAGCAGCGGTCGCGGCCCGGCTCGTGCCCATTGCCACGGGAACCGACACCGGCGGCTCGGTGCGCCAGCCCGCGGCGTTTTGCGGCGTTACCGGCATCAAGCCGACTTACGGGCTCATCAGTCGTTACGGCGCGGTGGGCCTTGCTTCTTCACTCGATCAGGGAGGCGCTTTCGGCGCATCCGCCGAGGATTGCGCGCTGTTGCTCTCGGCCATGACCGGATTCGATCCGCGCGACTCGACCAGCCTCGACCGCCCGGTGGAAGATTACGCTACCAGAATCGCAACCTCCGCGCCCGATGCCGCCCGCCCGCTTGCCGGTCTCACCATCGGCGTGCCACGCGAATTTTTCTCTGAAGGGATGGATGAAGGAATCCGCCCCGCTATCGAAGAAGCCCTGGCGCAGTACCGCGCCCTGGGCGCGTCGACGCGCGAGGTCGATCTGCCCAATGCCCGGTTTGCGATTCCCACCTTTTACGTCATCTCGATGGCCGAGGCGTCGAGCAATCTTTCCCGGTTCGACGGCGTGCGCTACGGCCATCGCGCCGCCGAATACGCCGATCTCGTCGACATGTATTGCAAGAGCCGCAGCGAAGGTTTCGGCGCGGAGGTACAACGGCGCATCCTGACCGGGACTTTCGTGTTGTCGCACGGCTATTACGATGCCTATTACCTTCAGGCGCAAAAACTGCGCCGACTGATCGCCGAAGACTTCCGGCGCGTCTTCGCCGAATGCGACCTGATTGCCGGCCCGACTGCGCCGAGGACGGCCTGGACCCTGGGCGCGATGAGCGATGATCCGGTGCAGATGTATCTGGCCGACATCTACACCACGCCCGTCAATCTCGCCGGGCTGCCGGGGCTCTCCCACCCTTGCGGGTTCGATGCCGCCGGATTGCCGATCGGTCTGCAACTGATCGGCAACTATTTTTCCGAAACACGCCTGCTGACCGCCGCCCACCGCTTCCAGCAGGCCACAGACTGGCATCTGCGCCGCCCTCCCCCTGCTGCCACCCCGGCCTGAAGCGCGCGCATCCTTGATACAACGGACAACGAAATGAGCAGATCGGATTGGGAAGTCGTCATCGGGCTGGAAATCCACGCCCAACTCAACACCGCTTCCAAAATTTTCTCCGGAGCCAGCACCGCGTTCGGTGCGCCGCCCAACGCGCAAGCCTGCGCCATAGATATTGCCCTGCCCGGCGTACTGCCGGTTCTGAACCGGGGGGCGGTCGAGCGTGCCATCCGCTTCGGTCTGGCCCTGGGCTCGCACATCGCGCCCAAAAGCGTGTTCGATCGCAAGAATTATTTCTATCCCGATCTGCCCGGCGGTTACCAGATCAGCCAGCTCGAATTGCCGGTCGTACAGGGAGGCGCAATTACGATCCGGGTCGGCGAAGGAGAAAACGCCTACGAAAAAACCATCCGCCTCACGCGCGCCCATCTCGAAGAGGATGCGGGCAAATCACTGCACGAAGATTTTCACGGCATGAGCGGTATCGATCTCAACCGCGCGGGCACACCGCTCCTGGAGATCGTCTCCGAACCCGACATGCGATCCTCCGCCGAAGCGGTGGCCTACGCGCGCGCCATGCACGCACTGGTGCGCTGGATCAACATCTGCGACGGCAACATGCAGGAGGGGTCCTTCCGGTGCGATGCCAACGTCTCGGTGCGCAGGAAAGGCGCGGAAGCGTTCGGAACCCGGCGCGAAATCAAAAACCTCAACTCCTTCCGTTTCCTGCAACAGGCCATCGATTTTGAAGTGGGCTGGCAGATCGAAACGCTGGAAGACGGGGGCTCGTTCGTGCAGGCCACCGTGCTCTTCGATCCCGCCTCCGGGCAGACGCGAATGATGCGTTCCAAGGAAGACGCTCACGACTACCGCTACTTCCCCGACCCCAACCTGCTGCCACTCATGATCGAACCGGAATGGATCGAACGGGTCAGGTCGGAAATGCCTGAATTGCCTGCGGCGATGAAGGCGCGCTTTGAACGCGAACTGGGCCTGTCCGCGCAGGATGCCGTCACGCTCACTGCCAGCAGGGAAGTGGCGGATTACTTCCAGGCCGTCATCGCCGCCGCTGGCACGGCAAATGCCAAGCTCTGCGCCAACTGGGTCATGGGAGAACTTGCCGCGCGCCTGAACAGGGCCGAACTGGAAATCGCCTGTGCGCCGGTTTCTCCCGCGCAACTGGCCGGACTGCTCCTGCGTGTCGCCGACGGTTCCATCTCCAACGCCATTGCGCGCAAGGTGTTCGAGGCGCTCTGGAATGGCGAGGGCACGGCGGCGGATGAGATCATCGAGCGACTGGGGTTGAAACAGGTCACCGACAGCGGCGAAATCGAAGCGATGATCGACGAAGTGATTGCCGCCAATCCGAAATCGGTCGAGGAATTTCGTGCGGGCAAGGAAAAGGCGCTCAACGCCCTGGTTGGGCAGGTCATGAAAGCCAGTCGTGGCAAGGCCAACCCAAC
>JAITWP010000029.1 GCA_031285365.1 Azoarcus sp. | reverse complement strand
TTGACCTTGCGCAGCAGGCAGACAAAGTGCTCCATGCTCGGCAGGATGGTTGCGCCGTCATCGGAGCGATGTTCCCGCGCACGTTTCAGGGAAGGCTGGCTCGCGGCCACCTTGCTGTTCTTCTTTATTGTTGAGGCTTGGTCAGCTGGCACGGGCAAGTTCCTTTCACAGAGTGCGCGATTGCGCGAACAGTTAATAAGGCGATTCAAAAAATGCCGACGCGAAGTCGGCTCCCTGGACGGGTTGGGTGGTGGTCAGCGCATCGAGGCCTCCTGACCCGTGAGGCCGTAGCGATTCAGGCGAACTTGGATGAACCGGCGATTGACACCGAAGCGCGTGGCCAAGGCTTTCTCGAAGCATTCCATGTCGAACGCGCCAGCGTCACCATCCGCCGTGATGCGCAGGGCGGTGCCGGGATGGTCAGGATCGGTGGAGAAATGCCGATGGATGGTGATGTCGTGCCTGGGTGCGAGGTCTTCGACAGCGGCAATGATTCGCTGTCGCGGCACGAGCAAGGAACCCATGAATTCGTTGGCGCGCAGCTCAGCGAAGTGCTCCTCTGTCGTCGGCTTTGCGGATAGTGACTTGGCCAGATGCTCGCTGTCCGGAGTCGTGGTGCGGTAGGCGCGTTGCATCGCCGGTTCGATGTCATCGAACAAGCCCGGCCCTTTATTGCCTTGAACAATCCAGCCAGGCGCGTCGAACACTGCGTGACCCAACTCGTGGGCGAGGGTGCTGAGGGCAAGCAGTTCGCTGAGGTTTTCGCCCACAGGCGAGATGGACACCATTGCGGCGTTGGGTGACGCGGGGTCGAATTCGCAAATGCCGAAAACGTGGTTGCCGCGCTCATCATGTACCGGGTAGTCGGTGCTGATCTCAAGCGCGAAGTCGATGTTATTGATCTTCAGACTGGATATCTGGCGCAGCGCATCGAATGAAACGGCATCGATGCTGTCCGCGACCAGTTGCCGACGCACGGTGGTCGCGATCTGCTCGACCTCGCTGTGCTTGATATATAGGGGGAGTTTCCGGTTGCAGCACCGGTAATCGAGAGCCAGCACTGCCATTCACTTTGGCTCCGTCACGTTTTTGCGATACATCCGCACCAGATTGCCGACATCCTCGCGGATGTCCGGCGGCAGTCGGCTGGCTTCGACGAAGGCGTCATCGACATTGATCCCAAGAATCTCGGCTGCTTTGCGGATCAGTTCGTCCTTCGGCGGCTTTTCCATCTCACGCTCGATGCGCGACCAGTAAGCGGGTGAGATTTCCAGTTGCCGCGCAAAGTCATTCATCTGAATCTCTTTTTCCTCGCGTTTTTTTCGGATGAAAGCTCCAAAGGGCATGGCTGTAACCTGATTGCGTGATTAGTCAATAGAGGCGATGGTAGTCAGCAAAGGGAAAGCTGTCAACTGTTTCCTAAACGCGCAATAAAGTTACTGCTGATCGGCCAGATTACCCTGCCTTGCCATCCGCTTCGGCGGATCAGGGCCACCATCCGTGACGGTTGTATTCCCCGGAACCGTCATGAAGAACCTCGAACTGGCATCCCCTGCGGAGATGTCCGCCAGCGCCCGTGCGGGCGAAATCACCGCCATCCTCGCGGCTGCCATCGTCCGCACGCTTGTCGCAGACGAGCCGAAACAGAGCATGGTTGGCCTTGGCTTCCTGCCCGACCAGCGCGTTCATGCAACTCCTTATCCACAGGAGAAGTTGTCATGAACGAGAAACAAACCTCCATCGCCACGCGGATCGCCAATCTGGCTTGCCTGCCGATGGCCGATCTCTGGATGGTCTGGGATCGCTACTTCCCACGCCGCCCGGACTACCCGAACCGCACGCACGTCGAATCGCGCATCGCCTACAAGTTGCAGGAGGAAGCTTTCGGCGGTCTTGCGCCTGAGACGCGGCAGCGGCTGGAAGCCATCGGCGCGAAGCATTCCAAGATCAAGCTGCGCAACAAGCCGCGCGAGTTCGATTTCGCGCCGGGCACCATCCTGCTGCGCGAATGGGGCGAGCGCGAACATCGGGTTACCGTGACTGCCGAAGGGCTGTTCGAATACGAGGGGCGCGGCTTCAAAAGCCTGACTGCAGTGGCCCGTCACATCACGGGCGCGCATTGGTCGGGGCCGCTGTTCTTTGGCCTGACGAAGTGAGGTGACTGATGAGTGAAATCGCCAGCACCAAAGCGCGCAAGCGCTGCGCTGTTTATTGCCGCGTATCTTCGGACGAACGGCTTGATCAGGAATTCAACTCCATCGACGCCCAGAAGGAAGCGGGCCACGCCTACATTGCCAGCCAACGCACCGAGGGCTGGATCGCGGTCGCGGACAACTACGACGATCCCGGATTTTCCGGAGGCAACACTGAGCGGCCCGCTTTGAAACGCCTGCTGGCCGACATCGAGCGCGGCGGGATCGACATCGTGGTGGTCTACAAAATAGACCGCCTGACACGCAGCTTGGCTGACTTCTCGAAGATGGTCGAGGTGTTCGAGCGCCACGCGGTGTCCTTCGTCTCGGTTACGCAGCAGTTCAACACCACCACGTCGATGGGGCGTTTGATGCTGAACGTGCTGCTGTCTTTCGCGCAATTCGAGCGCGAGGTCACCGGCGAACGTA
>JAITWP010000028.1 GCA_031285365.1 Azoarcus sp. | reverse complement strand
CTGACAACCTTCCTTGAACAATACTTCGAGGATATTACTGTTTTTACCCAGAGGCTTTCCCTGCAAGGCCCAACCACATTCGAGGCATCCAGTATTTCGGGCGATGCCCCAAATGAAGATAATGACGAATGCTTCATTTCCATCTTGCGCCGCCCACGGAAAAAGAAACGGCCCAATATCATTCTCCAGCGGCTCTGGGCAATGGGTGACGTAATCTGGACAACGCCTATCCTGCGTGAACTGAGGCGTTATTACCCTCACTATAACCTGCTGGTTTTAACCAGAAAAACCGAAGTTTTCATGCACAATCCGGACGCCGATCTCGTCGTCAACGATCAATACGAACCTTTGCCCGATGATTTGCTGATCGACCTGGACTGGACATATGAATCGCGTCGGGAATTGCATATTCTGCATGCCTACGCCGAGGCCAGCGGTCTCCCCGTCACATCAGCACAGCCCGTTCTTTGCCCAACTAAAGGTGAATTCCATTTTTCTGCCACGCTGATACTTCATTACTTTCAGCACCAAAAAATCAAACGGTTGATTGCCGTACACATGGCGGCCAACTCACCAAACCGCATCTGGCCCAAAGCGCATTGGAAACGATTCATCACGAACTTGCTCGAACAGGATAAAAAACTCGGCATCGTCATATTGGGGCATGGAAACGATTTCTCTGCCGCCGACATTGGTTTTTCCGCAGATCACCGCGTCCTCTGCCTCGCGCGGCGATTGTCGCTGATGCACACTGCGGCAGTGCTTTCCCTGTGCGATCTCCTGGTTGCGCCGGATTCAGGTGTTCTGCACATTGCCGCTGCCGTCAGCGTTCCCTATCTTGGTCTTTTCAGCATGGCTGTCCCGGAGACACGCCTGCCATTCACGACGGGAAGCCGTGCCATATGGGCAAACATCGAATGTCGAGGATGCCTGCAAAACATTGCGCCCAGGGATTCGGTACGATGCCCTCACGGAAATCCCGAATGTATGGAACAGATTTCCCCTAAAGAGGTTTTGATGACGTCGGTGCGGATGCTGGAGGCTGTCCTGCCGGGACGCTGGAAAATCCGTTGCCAAATGGCGTTCCTCGGCAAAGTCACTGATGATGCAGGGCAATCCCCCAATCCGCTGAACGTGGGAATCGCGGCATTCGAGAGTGATGATTTTGAGACTGCCATAGACTCTCTTTCCACGGCAATGGCCGGTGAACCGGAAAATCCATTGCCTTGCGCGTACCTGGCTTTCATCTGCGCACAGCAGGGGTTGACGGCAGAGGCACACAACTTCATTGCGCAATCCGCCCGACTTGCGCCGGAACGAGGCGACCTCGTCGCGGCGTTGGGCGAAGTTTTCCTGAGAAACGACAGACCTTCCGAAGCACTGAAATATTTGCGGGAAGCCGTCCAGATACAACCGGATCTGTTTGCGGCCTACCCGGCGCTTGCGCAAAGCCTGCATTTGACCGGACAAAGCGGGGAAGCGATTTCACTCCTGCAAACTGTCGCAAACCTGCCCTCCGGGGCTCAAGCATCCATTCAGAACGTTTTGCTGCAAATACTTGCCGAATGCGGCGATTTGTCCGAATTCACGAAATATACGCTCCGCTTTTCACAGGGCTTGTCTGATGAGTTACTGGCGGCGCGAAACCTCGCGCGCTTCGACGAAAACGGTGAGACTTTTCTTGAAACCCTTTCCCGCATTCAGGCCCGGTTGGAAGAACTCATCCATTCCAACCCAAACCATGCCAATACCACGCAATCCGGCCTGACGAGAATTGCCTTCATGGTAGGGGACTTCACATCACACCATCAATTTGAACAACTTTTCGCGCTCCTCCGTTATCTGCCGCCGGAACGTTTCTTCACCCTCATCATCTGCACGAGTCTGTCCCGGCTTGCCCAGTTTGAAATGATTCAGATGTGCTCCATGCTCGCCGACACGGCTGAGAACATTAAGGAAGATGAAGACAATCGCGCACTCGAAAAAATCCGGGCGCTTGCCCCAGACATCCTTGTCGACATGGAAGTCTATGCCCCTCTGGGCCGCCTGACGGTTTTCCTGGCTGCGCCCGTGCCGCACAAGCTCCTGTGGGGAGAAGCGCCCATGCCTCCCATTGCGCCCGATGTGCGGACTCTGGCGGGCGCGCACGTGGAAAGCATACTGCCCACGGTAAACCTCCCTGGCACAGGTGAAGTGTTCGACCTACCGGAACTACCGTTTACCGACGATGCCGCACGGAAAACCGGCAAGCCGCCGGTTCTCGGATGCCTCGTGCCCGCAGCGGGAATGGGTCGCGATGGCTGGCAACTTCTTGCCGAAACGCTATCCCGGCATCCCGACGCCACGCTTGTCATCAATCTGAAAGAACTCGGACAGGCGGCACAAACTTTCATCAGCGGGCAATTCTCCGGCGCAGGCGTCGATTGCGCGCGGCTCGTTTTCATCAGTGCCCGCACGACGGAAGATTTTTGCCTGGCCTGGCAGTCCATCGACCTGGGGCTGCTGCCGCCAGTCAACCCCGGCGGCCTTGCCTTGCCGACTTGCCTCTGGATGGGCAAGCCCTGCCTGGCTCTCGCCTCCATCCTGCCCTGGTCACAACGTCCGGCGGCGCTACTGAAGGCGCTCGGCAAGGAAGAATGGATAGCCCTCGACATACCGCATTATGTCGATCTTGCCCGGCAACTCGCCCCGCCTGGGCAGCGGGTAAAACCCGATCCTGCCCTGCGCGAACGCATGAAGGCGCAGGGGCTGACTGATTCCAAGGCTTTCGCACAGGGTTTTGCAGAGGCCATGACGGGTTTGTCCCGGAGCGGACACACCTTGGTCTCCTCCGATGAGCAATGACGACCATGAACACCTCTTTCTTTTCCGTCATCATTTGCAGCATCCATCCGTGGAATTTCGTCCAGACCAGTCTTCACTTTGAACGTCTGCTCGGCTCAGTTCCGCACGAGATCATCGGCATTCACGACGCGCGCTCGCTGGCCGAGGGGTACAACCGGGGCTTGAAGCGCGCGCGCGGCGACATCGTGATCTTTTCCCATGACGATGTAACTTTTCTCGACAGGCAGTTCGCGCAAAAAATTGGGGAGCGAATGCAGTCGTGGGACGTGCTCGGCTTTGCCGGGGCTTCGCGCCTGATCTGTCCCGTCTGGTTTGGTGCGCGTAAGCACCTGCATGGCGCGGTCTGCCACTGGTCCCGCCGCCGTGCCGGTTATCTTTCTCTCATGATCTATGGCACACAGGACTGGCCCGTCACGGGCGGCATCGAGGTACTGGATGGCCTGTGCATGATTGCCCGCCACGAGGTAGCGACAGCCGTCGGGTTCGATGACGACACCTTCGATGGCTGGCATCTGTACGACTGCGATTTCAGTTTCGCGGCTCACCTTGCCGGTTACAGAATCGGGGTTTGCTGCGACATTGCCTACATCCATGCTTCCACGAGCGTCCAGGATGGAAGAAGCGTTTTCATTTCTGACAGCTACAAAAAATATGCCGAACGATTTTCTATAAAATACGAACATCGACGCAAGATACTGCCTTTCGATCAGCAGTCGTCGCCTGGCACGCAGTGTTTTGTCGATGACCACGAAACCCTGGCCAGACTCTGGACAGAGGACATTTTCCGCCGCGCCACATTGTCCATCGACCGTCGTTACGCAAGGAAAACTCCATGAGTCCGCTCGGGAAACCATTTTTCTCTGTCGTTATCTGCAGTATCGACGCTCTGAAATTCGCCCACGCCAGCGCATGCTACGAGCAGCTTCTTGCAAATTTTCCGCACGAAATCATAGGCATTCGTGACGCGCACTCGCTGGCCGAAGGCTACAACCGGGCCTTACGGCGCGCGCGCGGCAACATCGTGATTTTCTCCCATGACGACATCCTGATTATCGACCCGGATTTCGCCCGGAAAATCAGCCGCCGCCTGCAAGATTTCGACATTCTGGGTTTCGCGGGCACACGTCGCATTATCGCGGAAAGCTGGGGAGATGCGGGCCTTCCTTGGTCTTCCGGTGTGGTCGCGCACATCTGGAACAGAACGTTCACCCTGAGCGCCTGGAATCCCGAACCTTGGCCTGTGGTCGATCATATTCAAGGCATCGACGGCCTGTGCATCATGACTCGCCGGGAGGTGGTGGAAGAAATCGGTTTCGACGAGGCCACCTTCAACGGATTTCACCTTTACGACCTCGATTTCAGCTTTTCCGCCTGGCGCGCGGGCAAAAAACTCGGGGTGTGTTGCGACATTCCGGTCATCCACGCCTCGACGGGCAATTACGGTGAAAAACACGCGCATTACGGTCGCCTGTTCATCGAAAAACACAAAGACGCCTTGCCCGAAAACGCACAAAAAATCAAAACAACCAGGGGAATAACCGCTCTTCTCCTCGACTATCGCACCCTGTGCAAAGTGTGGCAGGAAGACATTATCCGCCGTAGCTGGCTCGCTCTTCGGCGGCAGGAAAAATTCATCTGGGATACGGAATGAGTGGCGTCCGTCGAACAACAGATAACTGGCGGAGGCGGTGTCCGCCATTGTATCGTTTCCTACCATGTTACTGCTCATTCAAAACTGACCATTCCTGCGCGTTGAATTTTGACCAGGGTGTTCAACCTATCCTGCCTGTTTTTCGGGCAGGGGAGACGGAGTGATCACCATGGTCAATTTTTAACGCGCATCAGCTATACAAAATGATCAATTTTCGGTGAGCGTACACACTGCCCTGGTAGAACTCGACCTTGGCAATGGTTCCGTCGCCATCCGCCGCCTCGGCCATGAGGGTAATGTTGGTCGGTGCGTCGTAGCTCTGGCGATTCAGGAATTTTTATAGGCAGGCCAGAATCAGTCGCACAGTAATACGTTCCCCATTATTTATCGATTATTCGAACCTTTCTGACCCGGCCTTTCCACAATCCCCAGAGCAATGGAACCTCCTTGACCACAATGTCTACGGTTAGATGTAACCCATCAGCGTCGGTAACGACATACTCGCCACGCTCAACGTCAATGGGTTCCATGTAGGACTCGGCTTCTTCAGCGGATGCGAAGATGCTGATGTCGCCGCGCTCATTGATTGAAATGGGTGTCTTCATCAGAAACGATCACAGCAACTCTTTGAGTGACTATACTTCGGGTTCTTTTGCGTTATTTATGCGGATTGCACTTCTCATCAAATTGCGTAAAGCTTCCACTAATTCGGTTGGTTCCGGATTCATCTCTGATTCCAATTTAGTCATGGATTCGTATAATCGCTGGATTGCATTTTTAATGCCTTGAATATCATCTAGATAGAGTTTGCAGCACAGAATTAGTTCGGCATTTTTAGCATCTCGCCAATACTGACCGTTCGTATCACCAAATTCCGTGGGGCTAAAATCAGTCAATAAATCCAAAGCAATAGAAAAGTTCTTATGATCATAATAATAATATGCCAAATACAATTTAGCAAATTTATGTAACGGGTTAATTTTTAAAGCATTCTTAAGGTGAAGCTCAGTCTGCTCATCACGAGCGATACATTCAAAAGGATAAAGGTACCATGCATAACCCTTCGCGTATTCCATGTCAGCAGACTGAGAATCGCAATGCGAAACCATATAGTCAATTGCGGACTTAAGAAGGCTTGCCCTTCTTTTTAAATCCGTAGAGCACTCTGCTTCTTGAATTGTTAGTATTGGATCAAATTCCATAAGTTTCATTGCCTTAAATGATTAATACCTCTACCTTGTTGCATTAGACGTTCAGCTTGAGTTCACATAGCGTCTCTAAGAGCAGTGTTAAACATGCTATTTGCTTCGCGCCGAAGTTGGGCACCCGCTTGACTGTATGGTGTTCCATGCTGCCCTGACCGAGCACCTGTTCCAGTTCCCATATCTTTTAATTCCTTAACTAGTTGACTTCCACGTTTACTTGCGCACTGACGATATAAAGCCGCTGCCTCTTTTTGAGTTAAATCAGCAAGTGTTTTGAGTGTATGTTCAACTTCAGCCCAATTACCTCTAGACGCATGCGCGGTAATATGACGCTTAACAGGATCAAATGGATCAAGACCATATGGATCCGTATAGCTCAGCGGATTTCCACTCACATACCCGTATAGGTTGATCCCTCCTTCGAGCCCAATCGGATCGGCCTGAATGTATCGTCCCGTCTGGGGATTATAGTCCCGATAGTAGTTGTAGTGGGTATTGTGTCAACGCCGACTTGAAACTGACCCACCAAGCCGTAAAAGTACCGGAATAAAACTGACCCACCCGGAGCGCCTGGGTTTTGCCTGGTTTGGGGCGGCTCCCCGGGCGCGTCAATCCGGGGTAAGATGACCGCTCTGGGAGCTGCCATGCGCAAGATCGTGCATCTGTGCTTTGGCGTCATGAAGAATCGAACGCCTTATAGAGAAAATTTCGCCTCTGCCTCTTGACGAGAAAGACGATATCTACGCGAACTCTGAATCATCACCGTACAAATCGTTAGAGCACAGACATTGAATACGGTTCCATACTATTGGATTAATCGTATTCTTCCAGACACCAGTAAGCAACTCACGGAATCTTCCGTTTCTTTTGACAACCTCCTCGATGCGGTCAATAAAATAATCGCCATAACGACTGAGCAAATCCTCTAGTGGCCCAGCAGCTAAAGACGCTCTTTGTAAATCAGAGTCCGCCCTATCAGATATTTCCAAAATCAACAGCCAGCAGAGTTCTGGTTGAAACCTGCCAATATCATCTAATCTGTCAATTGCCCATAGGTACGGACTCGTTACGTCTGTCTTGCCACTAATGTCTCCAGAATCCTCTATATCCTGATAATAGGCCAGCCACGCATCAACAATTTCTTGGTATTCGATAGAAATTACAATGTTATTCATATTAGCGCGCAGGACAAGTGGGAGGTGGTGTGTTATATGCCAATCGCTCGTCATCTGGATTAACTGGACACCTCTTAGCTTTGGCTTGAGCGATGAGGCGCTGCAATCGAGATTGCTTTTGGTTGTATTGCATAACGTGGCCCATCCAGGAGAATTGACCAATTGGTTTTGTGCAAGAAACTTGGTTGTCCGCCGGGCTCGTTAGGCGCGGCTCGCGCGTTAGGCGATTTTTGACCGTGAGCTGGGGCTTACCGTGCATTGACGAACCGCTGAAGTCGTTCGGTTTCTCGCTTTAAGAGGTCGACCGTTTCATACGCCCTGCTCAACGCATCCTCGCACCAAGCCACTCCATTGCCTGAAAGAGATAACAACCATGCCTGCAGCGCCTCATACTCTGGGTTACTAAGACCAACGAAACGCTCGCAGAAAAAGGAATCCCAATATTCCACGGTTGGTGTTCGATTGAGGAAGCCAATCAAGGAATCAGCCACTTGAAGCCATTGGCCGTTGGACTCCAGAGTTACCGTAAGAATGCTCGGAACGTAATAAAGAAAGGCTTCTGGAGTAAATGCGTAAATCGCGTCGGGATGTCTCTCCCAGTCTTGTCGATTTAGGTGATGCCAGTCTTTCCTAGTAAACCACAGGGCGTCATTTTGTTCAGGAGTAGGTTCACCAGCAAACTCAACCACGCACACAGGCGACTGTCGATGCGCAAACGCCACTTCGATTTGTTGTCGTAGGTTCATTTCAAGAGTGCATCACATCGACCAACATGTGCCCACGCATCCGCCTGTGCTTGCTGGTGCCCATCATCTCCACCAGCCCAGCACTTTTGGTCTCGTTTTGCCCGGGCTACTGCTAAATCCAGCCATGCTTGACTTCGCTGCTGCAAACCCCACTTCGACATACCTGGCATACACGCTGCAGGTCGGAAACTGCCGACGCGGTCCTTTGCTCTTTGGACGTCTCGATTCCGTTGATCACAATCGTCTGATTCACAGGTGTCAGCAACGGCTTTAATTGCGCCAGTGATGGCGTTTCTCGTAGCCTTTTGGTAAGTTTATTTTTGAAAGTTAATGATGCGAGCATCTCTATATTCCCATTATTCGTGACCATCGGAGAGATAATTGTCGATGTAGAGAGAAATCCCATAACTACCTAGTTCAGTGAGCAGTTTCGGAGACAGCATAGGACCACCATCAAAACTGGTTTGAAAGTGACCGCACCACCAAATTCCATCGAACTGAAGAGCAAGGGCAACGATCTCAGTCTTTTTTGGGCATAGATTCTTGAGAAGAAATTTCAAGCCTTCTTCCAGATTAACCCACTCCGTTTGGAACCCTTCTTCCCCTTCTCCGTTATATCCCCAGTATGGGCGTCGCTTTCTTTTGGCTGATTGGTTTTGCGACTGGCTGTACGTACCACATGGATTCAAACTCAAGCGAGCCGAAATTTCCGATGGCTTTAGCTGTTCACCTGAGAATCGCAGTTCTACCGTGTAAGCGTGGGTCATCACCTTCTCCCCCTGTGTCAGGGCAACACAAGTTTCATGATATACTTCAAAATATGTATTTAGAATTAAAATGAAAAACTGAATTTGTCCAGAGATTCCTAACGTAATAGGGTGCCACCTGGATTTATAGCCTCTTCATCCCTCCTAGTCGGATAGTATACTTTTTTTTCGTCCATCTCATAAAACAGAATGCCATGAATGCCTCGCGATTCTGTTTTTTTTACTCGCCGTTTCCATATCTCGTTGAAGACAGCATCAAGCTGTTCTTTATGACCTCTAGCAAGTACTTCATCAATAAACGCGATGTCTGTCCCCTCTGGAAATACGAGAGCGAACTCGTCGTCAGTAGCGGCGAAAATGTCGTAAACACAGTTGACTGCACCGTCAATGACCTGAATATATTTCATGGCTGCCGCCTTGGTCTGACATTTCTATAACCACCTCCGGGAGTTTGAACATCCCAATGAGAACCGCCATGAGCGCTTCCGCCTTGACCAGTGGGACACCAGACGTTACCCTTGGAATCTTCCCATCCCCATCCCTTGCCATTTGGATTTGGAACCCAGTTTTCACCACCCTTGGGGTCTTCAAAACCTTCTTCTTTACTTGGCTTACCAGGAGCCTTCGGCCCGTTCGGATCGTAGGCGTTTTCTGGAGGTTTGTTGAAGATGGCATTACCGATGAAGCCGCCAATGCCGAGCCCAACTACAGCGCCGATGACAGCACCAGGCGGTCCTCCGATTATCCCGCCGCCTATTGCACCAGCAGCAGGGTTCAACCCCAACGGATCAACATAAAAAACCGGATTCCCCCCGACATACCCGTATAGGTTGATTCCCCCTTCGAGCCCAATCGGATCGGGCTGGATGTATCGTCCCGTTGCGGGATTATAGTCCCGATAGTAGTTGTAGTGGGTATTGGTTTCCTTGTCGTAGTACTGCCCCGGGAATCTCATGTTGAACACGAAGCGCACCCCGGTGTTTCTCGGGTCTTCTTCCGCTACGCCCGCACCGAACGGCTCACTCAAGGGGTGGTTTCGCCAGACGGGCTGGTTCTGGCTATTGGTGATCAGCCTCGGGGTATTCAAGTGATCCGTGTGGATGTAGTAAATCTCACGGGCCACTGAAGCGGCGAGAACGCTGACCGTACGCACTGCGCTGGTCGTTGCACCCTTGTCGTCCGTGGCCTTTGTCAACGTCGGAGGTGATTTTCTCAAATTTGTCCTTGCTGTACAAAGGAGATTCACCCCCCCAACTCACCATACATGTCAAACACAAGCGTGACACCAAGATCTGCACACTTCGCGATCAGCGATGGCTCTAAGGATGTCCCAAGTTGCTCCTTGATAAAGCAGCCGATGAAATACTCCAATCTTCCGCCTGTGCTGAGCAACTTTTGAACAAAAGGCACAGCGCCTTGCATAACACTATTCGCCCAATCAATTAGATGCGGCAAGTCATCTGATTCTGGGCCACGCAAAAACCAGTACGACTCATTATTCAGCCCGGGAAGCACAGTCCCCTTCGGGGTTACGCGTTGACCACCTACAGCCTTCTCAACATCGGGCTCTCGCCCTATTTGTTGGGTAATCAACTCCGGCAGGATTTCCGGATGGGTGATGCGTATCGCCACCCGGAAGCTACTCGCTCGGTCAGGGAAGGTAGTCGGTATATGGCTCATTGTCGACAGCACTTTCGCCCTCGTTTGTCCAAATTCACCACTTCTTCAATAGATGGTTTTTTCAGTATAGTTTATCCCATGGACCCAACCCAAGCGGATCCGTGAAGGAGATCGGATTCCCTTGTAACATAGGCATAGAGATTAATCCCCCCAAGAGCCCCAGTGCACAAATAGCTCTTTATTCCAGGTTTTTAACAGTCCGACGACTGTTCCACCAACCTTCTCTTGAAGCTCAATGAGAGAGCACGCCTTCATCTCATCAAGCGTCACGTCGATTATCAAGCGCGGCTTCTCGCCAAATCGCTCGACCTTGGCAAAACAGAGGTTTCCCTCATCGTCTAGGTAAACGTGCAAG
>JAITWP010000283.1 GCA_031285365.1 Azoarcus sp. | reverse complement strand
CGGATGCAGCCGCGCCAGCGGCAACTGATCGCCGGTTACCAGGCACAGATTTTTTTTAGCCTCGCCGTCATCAAGCAACTGTGCGCGCAGGGTGTGTGCCGCCGACCGTTCGTGCAGGTATTTTTGCTTACCGTCGTCCAGGCGGAAAATGAAGTTGGTATCCAGCATCTCCTGTTTAAAGCACGGCAATGACGAAAATTGCTCCGGTGTCCAGCCGTCGAGAAATTTCAGCAGTGCCCGCAAGCCAACATCATCGCTACCAGCCAACCAGGCACGATGCGATGCCTTGAATGCTTCGTGTTCCTGCGCTATGCGTTCGCCGCCTTTGGCGCTGACGCCGAGCACGTAGCTGCTTTTGTCCCACAAAAAGTTCGATTTGATACCTGCCGTGCGTTTGGCCGGTTGCGGTACGGTGTGCAACGCTGGCAATGGCTTCTTACCCGAGGTGTCACGCACGTCGAGCACATCCTTGGGTTCTCCCTCCGGGGAGATCAGCAGTGCATAGCTGATCTTCTCATCGCTGTAGCCGAATGCAGGCACCTTGCCTTGCGTCGACAGCCGGTGGTAATAATCGTTGAGCGCGGACAAGATCATGCCTTTACCTCCTCGCCAGACAGTGGCGGCACGGTGATTACGCCGTCTTCCATACGGGCGCGGAAGAACATCGGCGTCATTCCGTGCGTGAAATCAATGTCGTGCAGCATCCAGCCCAGATCGCGATTGCGCTCGCTTTCGGGCAATGTGCTCGGTGGTAGTGCTGCATCTGGTTCAATCAATTTGAACGTCGCCGGAAATTCACGCACACCCAGACAGGGCATGTGAAAGCACTGCCCCTTACGGGCGCGGCGATTGAAGATGTCCAGATGTTTGCCTTCGTTATCATCCGCTCCGGCGCGTTCAGTCAGTTCAAAGTGCGCCTCGATGACGTAGGCCACATCGCGTAGCACGGTCGATGCTCGCTGCTGGCGGTCTTCATCAACAAGGGTAAACAAACGATCAGTGATTTGGCCTGCATTCATCGCACCACTGACGTTACTGTAGGAAAGTTTGCTGCTGACTTCATTTCGGCGAACCGACTCGAAACGTATTGGATTCAATACATGAATGCGGTTGATCGCCCAGCGGATCGCTGGCTTCCAATGAATCGCTTCCAAGATGCCGCGCGCGGCAGACGGGGTGATGACATAGTAGGAAACGCGCTCGACCTTCATCTCTGGTCGGGTGAAGCAGGCACGTTCGCCGGTGAGGTGGAGACGGATGCCGTAGGTCATATTAGAAACTCCCGGGTTTTCTTTGTCACATAGGGGTCGAAGTGACTCCGGCGGCACTTGCCGCCGGAGATTTGCAACATAAAGACCCCTATGTGCCAGAACCTCACTGTTTCAATCCACACCTCGTCTAAAGAGGTGACACAGGGTGTTTATAAACCAAAAAACACTATAATCTCACTCAGATGCCGAGTTTTAGCATCTGAGTGAGGCTAAATACATGATGAGATCATGTGGGTTTTAGCCACATCCGAGCCCTCCTTTACAGCCCACCATTGCTGTTATGGCCGTCTACTCAACGGAAGGGTTTTTACCCAAAGACCCCGGTGTGGCTGCGCCGGGGTCTTTGCCTATGCCGTCAGCAAGCACCAAACGACAATCTCAGGCTAGCATCAATTATCGCCTATGTCAACAGTTAACATAAAGTATTCCCTTTGGTATAGAACTTCACTGAATTATTTTCAGTGGCGTTCTTTCCCAAGCATGATCCTCCGAAGCGATACTGGGCGAAACCCGAAGCTGCAAAGTCATACGCAAAAAACTATTTATCACCACACTGTTTTTTCTGCTTCCACAAATGTAGGATTCCCCCATGATAAACCAACATGATCGTCATACAGATCTTCGTTCACCAACACCATGAACTGTTCCCCAAAGCGTTGCTCCTCCACCGGCTGAACCGCCCCTGCATCACGCAACGCACGAAACACAGATTCCGGTACTTGCACGGTGTAGCGTTGCAGGGCGCGAGCGATGGCATTGGGGCTTTCCACGAAGTGCAATTTTTGTAGCAAGACTTTAACGGGGCTTTCCTCTTCGCCGCCTGCCTTGAATGGCACGATGATGGGATGCTGTACGTTGTCGATCATCCGGAATTTCGCGGCTACGGTTTCAAACGGTATGCCATCAAAGCCGCCGTCCTTGATCAGACCGAGGATATTGCGCGCATCGAGTGCTTCGTCGCCTTTCTGCCAGTACACCTCCCGGAAGTAGGCATTGATGGCATCCAGCGACAGCGGATTGTCGGTGCGTCCTAGCGTCAAACGCATGGCTTGAGCGAACTGCACCAGTTCCGCTGGGGGAGACCAGTCGCTGGTGCTGAAAATGTGTACGAGGCTGTCATCACGCGCGTTCCGGCCTTCGCGGTTGCAACGGCCCGCTGCTTGGGCAATCGAGTCCAGTCCGGCCTCGGCACGCAGCACATAAGGGAAATCAACGTCTACGCCCGCCTCAATCAGCGAGGTTGAAATCAGGCGACAGGGTTGTCCATGTTTGAGATCGTCGCGGACGGCATCGAGTATCTGGCTACGGTGACGGGCACACATGAAGGTGGAAAGGTGACGGGCACCAGGTTCTTTGCAAATTGCCTCGAACAGTGCGCGCGCATGGCGGCGGTTGTTGACGATGCACAGTACTTGCGGGTTTTTCCTGAGCCGTTCTGCCAGCGCGCTGTCGTCCTGTTCGCCAATATGGGTGATATGCACTCGTTCCAACTGCCGATATAGGTTTTTTGGTTCAGGAGCCAGTTCGCGGACGTTTGCCAGACCATTTGTAAAGCCTTCTGCGGGATTGCCTTCATTGGCTTGCAATGCTGGCTGCGTTGCGGTGCACAGTACGATGCTGCATCGGTAATTGCGTGCCAATTCGTCGATGGCGGCGACGCAGGGGCGTAATAGCTTGACCGGTAGCGTCTGTGCCTCATCGAGAATGATGACACTGCCAGCAATGTTGTGCAGCTTGCGGCAACGGGAGGAGCGGTCGGCGAACAGGCTCTCGAAAAACTGCACGGCAGTGGTGACGACGACTGGCCTATCCCAGTTTTCGGTGGCGCGACGCAGTTTATCGCGGCTGTTCTGGTCTTTCAGTTTGTCGTCGTCAAAAGTGCTGTGATGCTCCAGCACGGCTGTTTCGCCCAGTTCGCCGAACGCCTTGCGGAATTCGGCGGCATTCTGTTCGATGATGGAAGTGAATGGAATCACATAGATAATGCGCTTCAACCCATATTTCAGTGCATGGTCGAGCGCGAAGGCCAGTGAAGTCAGCGTCTTGCCACCGCCAGTCGGTACAGTGAGCGAGAACAATCCCGGCGGCAGAGCTGCCTGTTCTCGCACGTGGCGCAGGATATGGGCACGCAGTCGGTTAACATCGGAATCGGTTTTGAATCCCGACAGCTTTTCATTCAGCTTGACCTGTAGCGCCGCCAACGGTGGGCCGCTGTCGCGGAGCGATGGGCGATTCTCTGCTGTGTCGTAATGCGCTTCGGTATCGAGAAAATCGGCGTCAACAATGCAGGAGTACAGCATACGAGTGAGAAACGCCAACTGAAACATTCTCAATGCTGAATCGGGGTGGATCTTGAAACCTTGCGGCAGGGGGCATTGCTCTGGCAATGGCACCTCTGTTTGCCATGCGGGTAGCAATTCCGGCACGTTGCTGCGTGCCAGACGTTCTTTCAGCGAGGAACGTGTTTCACTGTCCCGTCCGTTTGGCAGTCCGGCATGATGTCCGGCGATGATGTAGGCGAGCAGGGTGCCCAGTTTTTCTCCGTAGTATTTGATTGCCTGTTGCGCGCCCTGTATTGCGTGCTCGACGCGGATATTTTCACCGGCAATTCGGCGCTGGACTTCCTCCGTATATTTGCCTAAGTCGTGCAGCAACCCGGCGATATGAGCTAGTCCGGCAGCGTCGAAAGTTTCGGCAAACTCAGATGCCAGCTTGGCAACGCTGGTCAAGTGAGAGTTGAGAGGTTGCCAGTCGGAACGATCCGAACGGTCAGTGGAATGAGCGTAGAAACGCTTCGGCGTTTTGGAGGGATCAATGATCGACATCATGTTCTCCTTCGGAAAGGAAGCAGATATAGAACGACTCGGATAGGACAACTCGATCAGATTTTCCGCTTCAACCGTTCGATCTCAGCATGAAATGCCGGAGTCAACTCGGTAATCAGCGATTCGATGTCTCGCATCTGATGCTGGATCGTCAGCACAGCGATGCCTTCTGGGACGATGTCGTAGATTACGAAGTGCTGCCTTGCGGGGATCATCAGAAAGGGCGAGGAGCGATGTTGGCGCAAACGCCCCCCTTCCGGATGAATTGTCGCCTGACGCATGCTGGCGTACAGGTCGGCAAGGTAGCAGTCGGCGGTCGCTTCACCCCATTCGCGGCAGGATCGCGCGTGAATGTTGCGTAGATCGATAGCCGCTTTGCGGGTCAGGAAGAACGCTACGGGAGTTGCGCGCTCATCACCAACCATTGGCTTCCTTGCGTTCGAGTATCTCCATATCGGCCTTGAAGTCGCCGCTTGACTCGAACACACGGCCCGCAGCCAAGTCACGATAACCAGTAAGAATTGCCTCTCGCACCAGTTCTCCCTCGCGCCGTTCCAGATCGCGGCGGATCAGATCGCGCACGTATTCGCTGGGAGTTTCGTAGAGCCCCGTCTCGCCGACCATGCGGCTGACGAATTCGGCCAAAGGTTGGGGCAGGCGGGCATTGATGCGTTCGGACATGGGAGTCTCACAAGGAGTCTTTGATGCGCCATTGTCGCATTAAATGATGTATTTGTCGCAAATATTGCCACATCGAGATACTGTCATGGATTTGTATCCTTGTGACGTGTTTTGACGGGTACCGGCAAAAGACACATAATGAAACGCACGGCAACACATGCACTGGCTGATAGTGTGCTCAACCTCTGGATCGTTGCGGAATCAGACTGTGATACTCACCCGTTAATTCGGTCCAAACCGCCAGCTAATGACTCATGTCCAAGTCCCGCTACCAGCCGCCCTTTACCCTCACCAGCGAAATCGTCTCGCTGGTGGCGGACATTGCCGAACGAGTCGGTCGTCTCAGCACCGACCCTGGTTTCCAGCGCGACCTGCGCCTGCGCCGCATCAACTGCATTCGCACCATCACCGGTTCGCTGGCCATTGAGGGTAATACGCTGACTGAAGCGCAGATCACCGCGATTCTGGACGGCAAAACCGTGCTGGCCCCGCCGCGCGAATTGCAGGAAGCGCGTAATGCGCTTGCCGCTTATGACAGGCTGCCTGAATGGAACGGCCTGCGCGAAAACGATCTGCTCGCGGCGCACCGGGTGATGATGCTTGGCCTGCTCGATCATCCCGGCAACTATCGTGACGGCGGCGTGGGCGTGATGACGGGTGATGCGGTCATCCATATGGCGCCACCGGCCCGACAAGTGCCGCGGCTGATGGCAGAGTTGTTTGGCTGGCTGAGTGAAACGAAGGAACATCCACTGATTGCCAGTTCCGTGTTCCATTACGAATTCGAGTTTATTCATCCTTTCAGCGACGGTAACGGACGCATGGGGCGGCTGTGGCAAAGCCTGCTGCTTTCGCACTGGAATCCGGCTTTTGCGTGGTTGCCAGTGGAAAGCCTCGTCCACCAGCATCAGGCCGGGTACTACAAAGCATTGCAGGAAAGTACCCGAGCCACGAACAGCGCGCCATTTATCTTGTTCATGCTTGGCTGTATCCGTGATACGGTAGTCAAGGCGACAAAAACGCCCCTGAAAACGCCCCTGAAAACGCCCCTGAAAACTGCGGATGCCATCTTGGGTCTGCTGCGCAAACAACCGGATATGAGCTTTCCGCAGATTGCCGCAAAACTCGGCAAATCCGAAAGTGCCATTAAGCGCGCAGTGCGCGGTCTGCGCGAAACCGGACGTCTGCAGCGCATCGGCCCGGACAAAGGCGGGTATTGGGAAGTGATTGAGAAAGCAGGTACGTCATAACCGAGCCCGAAAAGCAGAAACTCGGAAAAACTCTCTGAAACATTGCCGACCAACTGCGTGGTGCCATGAACGCGGACGGCTTCTGGCCGTTCCTGCGCTACCTGTCCAACAACTACGAGATCGCCGCAAAAAAAAAGAACTGGGACAGGACTCCCCCTCAATCCCGATCCACCGCAAACGCCGACCATGCCTGCCTTGTGGGCATGACTTCCAGTCGGTTGATGTTGATGTGATCGGGCAGGGTGGCGACGTAGAAAATCTGCTCGGCGATGTCTTCTGCGGTCAGTGGTTCGGTTCCGCGATAAAGGCGATCCGAGGCGGCTTGGTCGCCTTTCGAGCGTACGAGCATGAATTCGGTCTCGGCCATGCCGGGGGCGATGTCGGTGACGCGCACGCCGGTGCCGAGCAGGTCGCAGCGCAGGTTGTGGCTGAACTGCTTGACGAAAGCCTTGCTCGCGCCATAGACATGGCCGCCGGGATAGGGCCATTGTCCGGCAACCGAGCCGATGTTGATGATGCTGGCTCCGCGCCCGGTGGCAAGCAGCGCGGGCAGCAGGGCGTGCGTGACGTTGACCAGCCCGGTGACGTTGGTGTCGATCATGGTGTGCCAGTCTTCGAGCGCCACCGCCTGCGCCGGTTGCTGCGCCAGGGCCAACCCGGCGTTGTTGACCAGGACGCGCAGGGTGCGGAACGCTTCGGGCAGGGCTTCTGCCACGGCCTTGACTGCTTTGGCATCGCGTACGTCGAGCGTGGCGATATGGACCGGCGCAAGCGGGGCGAGTTCTTCCTGCAAGGCTTGCAGACGTTCGATGCGACGTCCGGTCAATGCCAGTGCCCATCCGTCGGCGGCAAAACGGCGCGCGGAAGCGCGTCCGAAGCCGGATGTTGCGCCGGTAATGAAGACGGTCTTGTTCATGTCGGCTCCTCATGGGGATTTCCAGCGCGGAGCGCGTCCGATGCTGCGGCTGGAAAGGGGGCAGTATGCGACAATTACTGGTTTACTTCATTTCATTTCACAGGTTTTCCAGTGCTCGTCGTCGCCAATATCACCATGCAGTTCGGGGCAAAGCCCCTGTTTGAAAATGTTTCCGTCAAGTTCGGCGAGGGCAACCGTTATGGCCTCATCGGGGCGAACGGGGCAGGGAAGTCGACGTTCATGAAAATCCTGTGCGGTATCCAGGAGTCGAGCGCGGGCAATGTGAGCAAGGAGCCGATGGAGCGCATGGCCTATCTGCGCCAGAACCAGTTCGCCTATGAGGACATGCGGGTGCTGGATGTGGTGATGATGGGCCACGAAGAGATGTGGGCCTGCCTCTCGGAGAAGAACGCAATTTACGAGAATCCGGAAGCGACCGAGGAAGATTATCTGCACGCTTCCGAACTGGAAGCCCGCTTTGGGGAGTACGACGGCTATACGGCGGAGGCGCGCGCGGGCGAACTGCTGCACGGCGTGGGGATCGACACGGCCCTGCACGACGGGCCGATGCGAAACGTTGCGCCGGGCTGGAAGTTGCGGGTGCTGCTGTGTCAGGCGTTGTTCGCCAATCCGGATATCCTGCTGCTGGACGAGCCGACGAACAATCTGGACATCAATACGATTCGCTGGCTGGAAGATGTGCTGAACGAGCGCGATTCCACGATGGTCATCATTTCGCACGACCGGCATTTTCTGAATCAGGTCTGCACTCATATGGCCGATCTCGATTACGGGACGATTACGGTTTATCCGGGTAACTACGACGATTACATGGAAGCCTCTTCGCTGGCGCGGCAGCGTCAATCGGCGGCCAATGCCCGCGCGAAGGAGAAGATCTCGGGTTTGCAGGAGTTCGTGCGCCGTTTCTCGGCCAACAAGTCGAAGGCGAAACAGGCCACGAGCCGACTCAAGCTGATCGAGAAGCTGAAACCCGAGGACGTGAAACCCTCTTCGCGCCAGTATCCGTGGATTCGCTTCGAATACGACGACAAACTCCATCGTCTGGCGTGCGAGGTCGAGAAGATCGGCTTTGCGTATCCGGGGACGGATCGCCCGGTGATTGATCGTTTTTCAATCGCCATCGAAGCGGGCGAGAAGGTTGCGATCATCGGGGAAAACGGTGTCGGCAAGAGTACGCTCATCAAGTTGCTGGCAGGCGAGGCAATGGGCGGACTCGCGCCGCAACGCGGCAGCGTGAAATGGGCGGAGAAGGCGAAGCCCGCTTATTTTGCGCAGGATCACGAGGCGGAGTTCGAGCAGGATGTGAGCCTGACGGACTGGATTGCCGAATACGCGCGCATTGGGGCCGCTTCCACGGGCGAGGAGGTGGAAACGCTGCTGCGCGGCACGTTGGGACGGCTGCTGTTCTCCGGTGACGAAGTGAAAAAATCGGTGCGGGTCATCTCCGGCGGCGAGCAGGGGCGGATGCTGTTCGGCAAGCTGATGCTCTCGCGGCCCAATGTGATGCTGATGGATGAGCCGACCAATCACCTGGACATGGAGTCGATTGAGGCGCTGAATACGGCGCTCGAAAAGTACGACGGCACGCTGATTTTCGTCTCCCACGACCGAGAATTCGTCAGTTCGCTCGCCACGCGCATCATCGAAATCGGGCTGGATGGCAGGATCGTCGATTATCGCGGCACGTATGAGGAATATCTTGTCAGTTTGGGGGTGGAGTGAGGCGGTTGTTTGTGGCAAGGGATGTCAGGCGTGCGCCACTCTGGTGGCTGGTTCGATTTCGACTGCCTTCATGGCTGCCAAAAAGTCTTGTGTGCCGGGTTGTGTTCTGGTTACATGTGCAGTATCATGAAAAATAACATGCACCCAATGGAAGGTACCATGCCATCAATTCACGAATCAAAGGTAGTGCGGCACCGCGAGCGAATGCGCGCTGCTGGGCTGCGACCTGTCCAGTTCTGGGTGCCAGATACACGCTCGCCAGAGTTCACGGCGCAAGTGCGCTCGCAGTGCCAAAGCCTGAAGGGCGACCCGGCAGAAGCTGATGTTTTGCGTTTCACCGAAGAGGCTGCATCTCACGTTGAGGGTTGGGAGTGATGCAGCGAGGTGACCTCGTGACGGTTTCAATACAGGGTGACTATGGCAAACCACGGCCAGCCCTGATCGTTCAATCAAACTTGCTGACTGACCTGGAGAGCGTCGTGCTGTGTCCGGTGACAAGCGATCTGCGCAACGCCGCGTTTCGCGTCACTGTGGAGCCAAATCCGACCAATGGGCTGCGCACACTGTCGCAAGTCATGGTGGACAAGCTCTCGACGCTACCACGCACCAAAATCAGCGATCCGTTTGGCCGCCTTGATGGTGAGCGGATGAAAGCGATAGACAGGGCGCTCCTGCTGGTCGTTGGCGTTATTTGACACCAGCGGCCAGATGACGGCTGAAACGCCTTCACTTCGGCATCCCCGGCACTCTCCGGTACTGGATGGCCTCGGCCATATGTACCGCGCCGGGGCGCTCATCGCCGCTCAGGTCGGCCAGTGTGCGCGCGACCCGGAGTACGCGATGGTAGGCGCGTGCCGAGAAATTGAGGCGGCGCATCGCGGTTTCGGCGAGTGCCGCGCCTGCTGCGTCCGGTGCACACAGTTCTTCGATCTGTCCGGCTTCGAGCCGGGCGTTGGGGACGCCCTGGCGGGACATCTGGCGCTCGCGCGCCCTGACTACCCTGGTTCGGACGTCGGCGCTCGATTCGCCTGCGGGGCGTCCGGCCAGATCGGAGTAGGGAACAGGCGGCACTTCGATGGCAAGGTCGATGCGGTCGAGCATCGGGCCGGAAAGCCTGGCGTGGTAGTTGGCGACCTGGGTGGGTGTGCAGGTGCAAGCGCGCGCCGGATGGCCGGTGTAGCCGCAGGGGCAGGGGTTCATTGCCGCCACGAGTTGAAAACGCGCCGGAAATTCTGCTCTTTGCCGGGCGCGTGATACACAGACCGTACCGGCCTCCAGGGGTTCGCGCATGGATTCGAGCACCCGGCGGTTGAATTCGGGGAGTTCGTCCAGGAAGAGAATGCCGTGGTGCGCGAGCGAGATTTCGCCCGGCATTGGAATGCTTCCGCCGCCGATCAGCGCCGCCGCCGAGGCCGAGTGATGCGGGGATCTGAAGGGGCGCACACGCCAGCGCTTGGCATCGAACCCTCCAACGATCGAATAAACCGCTGCGCTTTCCAGTGCCTCGTCTTCGTCCAGCGGCGGCAACAGTCCCGGTAGGCGTCTGGCCAGCATCGATTTGCCCGTGCCCGGCGGTCCATAGAAAAGCAGTGAATGCGCACCAGCGGCGGCGACTTCCAGCGCGCGCCGTGCCTGGAACTGGCCGCGCACGTCGACAAGATCGGGTGCGTCGACTTCTCCTGTGCCCGCCGTAGCGGGAGCGGTATGAGGCTCGATGATGGCCTGCCCGGTGAGATGGGCGCAGATCGCCAGCAGGGAATCCGCCGGGTGTATCGTTACTCCGCGTGCCAGGGTGGCCTCGTCGGCGTTCGTGCGCGGCAGGAACAGCGCCCTTTTCTCCCGTCGGACAGCCAGTGCGGCAGCCAGTGCGCCGCGGATGCCGCGCAGACTGCCATCGAGCGACAGCTCTCCGCAAAACTCCTGTCCTTCGAGTGCGCGGGCCGGGATTTGCCTCGATGCGGCCAGGATGCCCAGCGCAATGGGCAGATCGAACCGTCCGCCTTCCTTGGGTAGATCGGCTGGCGCAAGGTTGACGGTGATGCGGTGCTTCGGAAATTCAAATTTGGAAATCAGCAGGGCGGCGCGTACCCGGTCGCGCGCCTCGCGCACTTCGGTGTCGGGCAGGCCGACGAGGGTGAAGGACGGCATGCCGTAGGCGATGTGGACTTCAACCGTAACCTCGGGGGCGGCAAGGCCATCGAGTGCACGGGTACGAACGAGCGCGAGTGACATTCAAGTCTCCATCCAGTCAAATGGGATAGAGACGGATTATGACAAAATTATTTAGATAAACGAAATGTCATGAAGAGGGCTTTGCGCCAGCTTCGAGTGCCGCAACGCGGGCTTCCAG
>JAITWP010000066.1 GCA_031285365.1 Azoarcus sp. | reverse complement strand
CAACTCAAGCACTTGCCAGTGCTGATGATTACAGCAGAGGCCAAGAAGGAAAACATCATCGCCGCTGCGCAGGCCGGGGCAAGCGGTTACATCGTCAAGCCGTTTACGGCGGTAACCCTGGCCGAGAAGCTGGAAAAAGTGTTCGAGAAAATGAAACCAGCCTGATGGCTGAGGAGAAACAACAGAAGCCTGGATGCTTCTGGCGGGACAAACAAACAACGGGAGCCGATGGTGGCTAAACGGAAGATCGATGAGACTGGAGACTCGGACGAGCTTCAATGCTTGTTCGACAATATCGCAACGGGTGGAGACGCTTCTGTTGAAGCGGCACAGTGCGTGCCTCCTCCCGCGCCTCCTGCACCGAAGGTCGTCTCAGGGGTAACCGATGAGGACGACAATGACGAATTACAGGCGCTTTTCGACACCGAAGCTGGCAGGTACTCCTCGCCGGATATCAATGGTGCGGCAGGTGATGGAGAGACGACTGACCGCGATAACACGATGTTCAACCGCATCGGCAAAATGACGCGCAAACTGCATGACATGCTGATCGAACTTGGGTTGGACAGCAAGTTGCAGGCAGTGGCCGATTCGGTGCCCGATGCCCGCCAGCGCCTGACCTATGTCGTACAGATGACCGAACAGGCGGCCAGCCGGGTACTCAATGCGACAGACGTTGCCAAACCGCTGGTTACGAAAATCCGGACGGAGTCCGATGCCTTGCGTGCACGCTGGGACAAGGTGTTCGGCAATCAGCTTTCGGTTGAAGAATTCAAGGTGCTGGCCGGGGAAACACGCGCGTTTCTTGCTTCGGCTGCCGAGGGCGGCCATACGGTCGACGCCCAGTTGCTTGAAATCGTCATGGCCCAGGATTTCCAGGATTTGACCGGACAGGTCATCAAAAAAGTCCTCGAAATGGCGCAGGAACTCGAATCTCAATTGCTGAGCATTCTCATCGAGTCTGCGCCCGAAGATATCCTCCCCGAAAAGGCGGGCACCCTGCTTAATGGACCTGTCATTAACGGCGAGGGTCGTGATGATGTTGTGACCAGCCAGGGACAGGTTGACGATCTGCTCGCGAGTCTGGGTTTCTAGCGCGGCAATGAGATTGGATATTGGGAGTAAAGTATGAGTGACTTTGCCGGAATGGAAGACCTGTTACAGGACTTTCTCACTGAAGCAGAAGACTTGTTGTCGGGTGTCGATAACAAGCTGGTGGATCTCGAACGCAGTCCGGACGACCTCGGTTTGCTCAACGACATTTTCCGGGGCTTTCACACCATCAAGGGTGGTGCGGGCTTTCTGAATGCCGCCGAACTGGTGACGCTTTGCCATCTCACCGAGAGTCTGTTCGACAAGCTTCGCACCGGAGAACTGGCGGTGACGGCCGAGATCATGGATGTCATCCTGGCCGCGACCGCCGGGGTGCGCGCCATGTTCAACCAGCTCTCGCAGGGATTGATGCCAAGTCCGGCCGACCCCAATGTCATTGCTTTACTCAAGGAAGTCCAGAGTGAAGAAAAGATGGCCGGCGCTGCCTCTGCACCACTCGAAGCGCCGAAGACTACGGCGGTGGCCGTGTCAGGCAATGCTCCCGACTGGAACGAACTGCATGCCGCCGTTTCCGGCGCGGCATCTCCGGCGGCGAAGACTGAGGCTCCCGGTACGACAGGAACTTCCATGGTCCCGGCGGCGCGTGATGAAGAGGCCATCGTCAAGGGCGCGATGGGCCGGCGAGCTGCCGACAATCCGGGAGGAAACGGACCGACTGGACGGCGTGTCGACGAACGCCAGCGCGATACATCTATTCGGGTCGATACCGCACGTCTCGACCAAGTGCTCAACCTTTCGGGCGAAATCGGCTTGACCAAGAATCGCCTCAACGCGCTGCGCAGCGATATTCTCAATGGTCGTAACGATACCGAGACATTGCATGCACTCGACGTGGCGGTGAGCCAACTCGATCTGCTGGTTTCCGATTTGCAGAATGCCGTCATGAAGACGCGCATGCAGCCCATTGGGCGGCTCTTTCAGAAATACCCGCGCATCGCGCGCGATCTTGCTCGCGGTCTCGGCAAGAATGTCGAACTGGTACTGGTCGGCGAGGAAACCGAGATCGACAAGACGATGATCGAGGATTTGTCCGATCCTATCATTCACTTGATCCGCAACGCGGTCGACCACGGTGTCGAAAGCACCGAAGAGCGTCTCATCGCCGGTAAACCGGAAAAGGCGGATGTGCGACTGGAAGCACGGCAGGAAGGGGATCATATCGTCATTCTCGTTGCCGATGACGGGCATGGCATGAATGCCGAAAAGCTGCGCACCAAGGCTGTCGAAAAAGGTCTCATCTCTGCGGAGGAGGCCAACACGATGGACGAACGGCAGAGCTTCAATCTGGTCTTTCTACCAGGCTTCTCACTGGCTGCGAAGCTTTCCGACGTTTCGGGCCGTGGTGTGGGCATGGACGTCGTGCGCACCAATATCCAGAAACTCAATGGAACTATCGACATTCATTCGGTGCAGGGCAAGGGCACGACCTTCATCATCAATCTGCCCTTGACACTGGCCATCCTGCCCGTGCTGCTGGTCAAGCTGGGGGATCAACCGTTTGCCGTGCCTCTGTCGATGGTGCGCGAGATACTGCCCATTCATCCGGACGAGGTAAAGGAAGTCGCGGGCCGTGCCACGATGGTCGTGCGGGGCGAAGTGTTACCCATCCTGCCATTGAGCAGTCTGCTTGGATGGCCGCAGGAAAATACACCGGAATACGGCGTGCTGATGCAGATGGCCGAAATGTCATACATTCTTGCCATCGACAGTTTTGCCGGACGAGAGGATGCGGTCATCAAGTCACTCGACGATTTCCGCCCGAAGGGCGTAGCGGGTGTCACCACACTCTCGAACGGGCAGATCGTATTGATCCTTGATATGAAGGAACTCCTTGGGGCGGCGGGTGATCAGCGCGGAGTGCCAAGGGCCTGGCTGATCAAGCCGATGGGAGAGAAAACGAGTCCCGCACAGGAAGTGCTGCCGGTCGAGGCGTGCCAACAATGCCCCATGGGGGAACGGCGAAGCGTCGAGGTCGTGTAAAACTAACAACCATGCATTGTCAACGAATAACGGCGCTTATCGCGCCGTTATTCGTTGCTACAGTTTCTTGGCATCATTTGGTCGTACGGCTTTTTCCCGTTGCGGTGGAACCCGGTACCTGCGTGAAAGCCTGGAAAGCTTCGGATGACACGCGGGTCAGCTGCTCTACAGCAGTGCGGGTCGTATTCAGGGTATTCTGGATGGCATTCATCGTGGTCTGGTCGCCGATAGGCAGACCCTTGAACATTTGTTGAATGGCTTCGAGAACTTCCTTGCTGTTGCTGGTGAGTTGTTCGCCTACAAATTTACCGACCTGGGATTGAGCCTTGGCGGCAATTTCGGCGATTTCACGCGCACCGGCAAAAACCTTTTCAGCGGAACTTTGTGCGAAGCGGGTACGGAGTTGGACGGCTTCCTGAGGATCCTTGATTCCACTGAGGGCCTTGGCGTTGTTGACGCTATCCTCGAACAGCGACTTGGCGACGGCAACCTGGACTTCAATGACGCGTTGCGTATTTTCGATGGATAACTGTGCCAGTTGCACAGCTGCTTCGAGACTCTTTTTTTGTACCTCGTTGAGCTGCTCCGGTTTGGTAGCCATATTATTCCCTCATGAAAGTGGTAAGCGGGACGGCATATTATAATTATGTCGCCCAAATGATGGCTCCGAACGACCTCTCCGAGCCGACGTTTTCATTATGCGATTGTCTGAATGACAGGGCAAGTGTCCATCTCAGACATAGCACGCGGGGTGCGACTTTTTTTACGCTTTCTTACGAATAGAAGTCGCACGCTTTTTGCCTGCGTGTGGTCGCTCATTCTGCCGTGCGTCACGCGTTTCAGTCTTTCGGGGTGGACGGGACTCACCGCCGCGGTCAGTCCATTGCTCATTGCGGTCGGATCGTTTCTCCCGTTTCTCCCAGGAAGGTTTCGTGGAGGGCTTGTAAGGCTTGTCATTTCGGCGCGTGTCAATGGAATTTTTTGGGCGACGCGCGGGTAGAGCCTCGTCATTTTCCAGCGGACGTGTACCGAGTGAACGATTGCACACAACGATACGCCCCAGTGCAGCGAGCAGATTGGCGGGAAGTTGAGCGGGCAACTCGACCGTGGAGAATTCGTCATAAAGATCGATCTGCCCGATGAACCGACCTTCGATACCGCCCTCGTTAGCGATTGCGCCCACGATCTCCTTGGGCGTGACACCATGATTCCGGCCTACCGAGATGCGGTAGCGTTGTACTTTCCCGCCCGCAAAAACTTTTGCGGGGATGGGTTCTTTCGCAGCATCCCGCCGTGCGGCGCGCGCACGTGGCAAGCCGGTGGTAAAGATTTCTTCGCGTAGCGGTTTTCCCCGTGGATGCAGCGCGGTAGCCTGCTCCCAACCCCGGCCTTCATCTTCCTCGATCTGCAATGGCCGACCTGTCTGGACAAGGTAGGCGAGCGCGGCGGCGACTTCACGGGAGGAGAGATCATTTTCTTCCACGATCTCTTCCACCACGTTCCTGAAAAAGCCCAGTTCCATGTCCGGATCGGCCAGTACATCAAGCACATTTTGCTTGAACTGACTGATGCGCAGACTGGAAACATCTTCTCGGCTGGGTAGTGCGATGGGTTCGATCAACTGTCGGGTGGCATGCTCGATACTCTTCAACATCCGCCGTTCGCGTGGCGCAACGAACAAAATGGCTACGCCTTCGCGTCCCGCACGTCCAGTACGTCCAATGCGATGGACATATGCTTCTGTATCGTATGGAATATCGTAATTGATGACGTGACTGATGCGCGGCACATCGATCCCTCGGGCCGCCACGTCCGTGGCGATGACGATATCAAGTGTCTCGTTCTTCAGTTGCTCGATGACTCGTTCGCGTAATCCTTGCGTCATATCACCATTGAGCGCAGCGGCGGCATAACCGCGCGCGGCGAGTTTGTCGGCCAGTTCTTCCGTGCCGATTTTTGTGCGCACGAAAACGATGGCGGCATCGAGCTTTTCTTCTGCATCCAGGATACGGGTGAGGGCATCGAGCTTGTCGACCCCGCGCACAAGCCAGTAACGCTGGCGGATTTTCTCTACCGTTGCCGTTGCTGCGCGGATGCGCACTTCCTTCGGTTCGCGCAGGTGACGGTGCGCGACTCCACGGATCGCGGCGGGCATGGTGGCCGAGAACAGTGCGGTTTGGCGTGTCGATGGCGTATGTTCAAGAATCCATTCGACATCGTCGATGAATCCCATTCGCAACATTTCATCGGCCTCGTCGAGCACCAGCATCGAGAGGTTATCGAGCTTGAGGCTGCCGCGTTCGAGATGATCCATGACCCGACCCGGCGTGCCGACGATGACCTGTGCGCCGCGTGCAAGCTGTCGCAATTGAACCACCATGCTCTGTCCGCCGTAGATCGGCAGCACGTGGAAGTTCTTAAGCCTGTGCGCGTATTTGGCGAACGCCTCGGAGACCTGGAGTGCGAGCTCGCGCGTCGGGGTGAGTACCAGTGCCTGCGGTTGCGCGTTGGCGAGGTCGAGCCTTGCCAGGATCGGTAGGGCGAACGCGGCAGTCTTGCCCGTTCCCGTCTGTGCTTCGCCGAGCAGGTCATGGCCTGCGAGCAGATGCGGAATGCACGCAGCCTGAATGGGGGAAGGGGTTTCATAGCCGACCTCGGCAAGCATTGCGAGCAGAGTGTCGGGAAGGCCGAGTTGCCCAAACGAGGACATTGCGGTGGAGGGAAGAGAGTTTTCAGTCATGGTATGGAATATCGGTTTGTTCCCCGCATAGCTAAGGGAAGCAGAATGCAACTACTTGGGACGTTTTTTTGTTCAATCCTGCACAGCGAGGACAAGATGACGGAGAAAACACATCATCTCATTTTCGCGCAGGCACAAACGGCGATAAGGACGGTTCTCGAACCGTCCCTACGGCAAAACAAAAAGCGAAACACGGCCTGGAAGCCGTGTTTTTGCAAAAAATACTTTTTTGCTCAGAGCGGGCGAATATTTGCCGCTTGCAGACCCTTGGGGCCTGTCTTGACTTCAAACTCGACGCGCTGGTTTTCAGCGAGAGTCCTGAAGCCCTTGCCCTTGATTTCGCTGAAGTGCGCGAAAAGATCGTCAC
>JAITWP010000018.1 GCA_031285365.1 Azoarcus sp. | reverse complement strand
TGGGCAACTATATCGGCATTGCGGAGTCGCCGAAGGAAATCTTCGGCAAGACCATGTCGGTTTCCGACAGCCTGATGTGGCGTTATTACGATCTGCTTTCGTTCCGCGAGGCGAGCGAGATTGCGACGTTGAAAGCCGAAGTCGAGGCCGGGCGCAACCCGCGTGACGTCAAGGTGATGCTGGCGCAAGAATTCGTGGCCCGTTTTCACGGGCAGCAGGCCGCCATTGATGCGCTTGCCGATTTCGAGGCGCGTTTCCAGAAAAACGAAATTCCCGACGACATTCCCGAAGTACGGGTTGCCGTCGGCGAGGGGATGCCGGTGTTCAAGGTCATTCAGGAAGCGGGCCTGACCGGAACCACCTCGGAAGCCTCCCGGATGATAGAACAGGGGGCGGTGAAGCTCGACGGCGAGCGCATCGAGGATCGCTCCCTGCTGCTCCTTGCGGGTAAGCGGGTCGTCCTGCAAGTGGGTAAGCGGAAATTTGCCACTGTGGTACTGGAGTGAATGTCCTGAACAACAACCGTCCCATTGGTGTTTTCGATTCGGGCGTCGGCGGCCTGACCGTCGTCCGCGCGCTGATGGAGCGTTTACCGCTGGAGAGCATCGTCTATTTTGGCGATACCGCGCGCGTACCCTATGGCGTCAAATCGGTGGCGACAATCGAGCATTTCACCGGCCAGATCGTCGACTTCCTGCTGCGGCAGGAGGTCAAGATGCTGATCGTTGCCTGCAACACGATGGCTGCCGTGGCCCTGAAAATCGTGACCGGGCGGGCAGGGGACATCCCTGTGCTCGACGTCATCGAAGCGGGCGCGCGTGCAGCCATGGGCGTGTCGGGCAGCGGGCGCATCGGCGTCATCGGCACGCCGACCACGATCAACAGCAACGCCTACGCGCGGCGGATACACGAGCTCGACCCTGGCGCGCGCGTCCATTCGCAAGCCTGCCCACTCTTTGTGCCGCTCGTGGAAGAGGGTTGGCTCGATCATCCGGTGACAAGGCTGACGGCGCAGGAGTATTTGCGCCCGGTGTTGGCTGAAGACGTCGACTCCCTGGTGCTCGGGTGCACGCATTACCCCCTGCTCAAGCCGCTGCTGCGCGACGTGGCGGGAGAGAGAGTCAAACTCATCGATTCGGCGGAAACCACCGCCGAACTTGCCGCAACCCGGCTACGGGAAGCGGGATTGGCTGCGGGCGGGCAGGAACACGCGACCTATCGCTATTTCGTGACCGATGTGCCGTTGCGGTTCCAGACCATTGGAGAGCGGTTTCTCGGGCGCTCGTTGGGGGGGGTTGAGCGGGTGGATTGGCCCATAAACCAGTGACTAGGGAGGAGTGTGAGATGAAGCGATTCAATTTTATTCTGATGCTTGCGTTATTGTTTCCGGCCATAGGGGGATACGCCCAGCACGGGACGGGCGAAAGTTACGCGCCAGCCTCCGGGCAGGAAGGCAAGGATGTTGTATGGGTGCCGACTTCGCAGGAACTTGTCGATACCATGCTCGATATGGCGAAGGTCACCTCCTCTGATTACGTCATTGATCTTGGTTCCGGTGATGGGCGTCTGGTGATTACCGCAGCCAAACGCGGCGCAAGGGCGTTGGGCATCGAATACAACCCGGAGCTGGTGGAATATTCCAGGCGTGCTGCCACCAAAGAAGGGGTGGGTGCGAAAGCCACGTTTGCAAAGGCCGACATTTTTGAAAGTGATTTTTCAAAAGCGACTGTAATTACCATGTTTTTGCTGCCACAGCTTAATCTGGATCTGCGCCCAAAAATTCTGGACATGAAACCGGGTACGCGTATTGTCTCCAACACCTTTGATATGGGGGACTGGCAAGCTGATGAGACTATCGAACTGGAGCTGTTCGACACATCCCATAGAACCGCCCTTCTCTGGATTGTGCCAGCGAAAGTGGATGGAACCTGGAAGCTTGGTGATGGCCAAATCAATTTCACGCAAGATTTTCAGAACATTTCCGGAACACTGACGACTGCGCAGGGAAGCGTGGAATTCACTGGCAAACTGAACGGAAACAAGATCAGTTTTGCCGCCGGGAGTGTGAGATATACCGGCACGGTAAGAGGCAGGACTATTTCAGGTACGCGAACCGGGGGCGGTTCCTGGAGATGGAAAGCCACCCGTGTTGAGCCATGAAAGATAACAAGCTTGGCCTATGGTCTGGAATGGGGATGGTAATCGCCAACATGATTGGCGCTGGAGTTTTTGTAAGCACCGGCTCAATGGTTTATAGCCTGAGCCCCCAACAGATTCTGCTGGCCTGGGTGGTTGGAACGTTGATTGCCCTGGCCGGGGCCAAGGCT
This sequence comes from Azoarcus sp., assembly GCA_031285365.1. Lineage (GTDB taxonomy): Bacteria > Pseudomonadota > Gammaproteobacteria > Burkholderiales > Rhodocyclaceae > WRNU01. Next base: position 3,136 of record JAITWP010000018.1, on the reverse strand, counting down.
TATTCCGGCGTCGTGCAGCTTGTTCCCCGGTCCGGCGGCGAATATCGCTTTCTTTCCACGCTGATTCATCCCGCGCTCGGGTATCTTGCCGGTTGGGCGTCTCTGCTGATCGGGTTCTCCGCTCCCATTGCAATCTGTGCCACCGCAGCGGGAGCCTTTGCCCTTACATTGCATGCCGGAGTCAATACGACGCTGGTTGCAACGCTGATGATCCTGGCGCTGACAGTGGCTCATGCCATTGGTTTGCGTTTTTCGGTGGCGGCGCAAAACGTGCTGGTGGCAATAAAAATACTTTTGGTCGTGGGCTTTATCGTCGTCGGGCTGATCGGTGGAAACAACACCTGGCCCGAATGGACGCCACTTGTTCATCAGGAGGGCGTTATACAGGATGGTGGATTTCCGATCCGCGCCTTCATGCTGAGCCTGTTTTATATCGCCTTTACTTTCAGCGGATGGAACGCCGCGATCTACGCAGCTTCCGAGTTCAAAAATCCGCAGCGCGACGTTCCGCGTGCAATGATTCTGGGCTGTATTGTTGTAGGCATTCTTTATCTATGCATTAACTGGGTTTTTGTTGCCAACCTGCCCCCGGTGGAGCAATTCAGGGTTGCTTCGGCTTATTACGGAGAATCTGTCAGCATTACGCTTGGGCATCGCATCATGGAAAACATTCTGGGCGAAACGGGTGCCGCGTGTATGTCCATTCTGGCGATTTTTGCGTTCATATCCTCGGCCAGTGCAATGACATTTCTTGGCCCAAGGGTTTATGCTGCAATGGCGCAGGATGGTTTTTTGCCAGCGGTGCTGAAAGGCAAGGATGGAAAACCGCCGGTTGGCGCGGTACTGCTGCAAGGGGCCATAGCACTGTTTCTGGTTTATGCGTATAGCCTGAAAGATGTGCTCTCGAACGTAGGCGCAATCTTGACCCTGTTTTCTGCTTTGGCGGTGTTCTCGCTGTTCTGGATTTGTTTCAGGCGCAAGGAATACCCGCGACCTGCTCCGCTGGTTCTGATTGCCGCCGGTTGTTATCTTGCGGTGTCTGTCGTCATGCTTTATTTCGGTTTCAGTGGGTCGCTGGCGCTGAATCTATGGGTTGGAGTCTGTATTCTGGCCGCACTGACAGGCTACTTCATCGCCAAGAGAAGAATTCTCCTCCGCATTGGCAATGCGCGAACTGGTCAGTGACAACCGGGTAGCCAGTACGGTGAGGAAAGCCTGATAGAAGTGCATGCGGCATGCGTCGGAGGCGCGTTCCAGTGCTTTCTTGTAAATCGTGATGACCCGTACTTTGGTCGTTGCCTTGACCGAGGCGGAGCGCACGCCCTTGCCAGCGGAAAACAGGGCGATTTCACCAAAACAGTCCCCGGGAGTGAGTACGCCAAGCAAGGCCCGGTTTCTTTTGACATTGGCCTCACCCTCAACCAGGAAGCTGAAAAAGTCACCTGCTTCGCCTTCCTTGAGAAGGACTGTGCCGTGTTGGAATTGATCCCATTGCGAAAAACCGATGGTTTCCCACAGTTCAACATCGGAAAATTTGTTGAAGAAAGATAACGTCCGCAGGAAACGGAATTTTTCAGTTTCGGGCAATGTCTCCCGGTCGGGTTTCAGGACGCAGTTGCGGAAGGCAAGGCTGAGATCGTGCGAAAACTCCCCCCAGTTCTGGTAGCGGCGCTCGACATCCTTTTCCATCGCGCGGTGTACGATGGTTTCAAGCTCCTTGGGGATTTCCGGCCGATGTTCGGTGACCGCGAGCGGTTTTTCGCTGATGATGCTGTAGATGAGGTTGTAGCTGTTGTCGCTCTCGAACGGCAGGTGCCCGGTGAGCAACTGATACATCACGACACCGAGCGAGTAGATATCGGAACGGTGATCGATCTGTATTTCGCGCACCTGTTGTGGCGACATGTATGCGGGGGAGCCGAGATTGGCGATTTGCGTGACTTCGCTCTTCTCCTGGAAAGCCGAACCGAAGTCCGAGATGCAAATGTTGGTGCCGTCCGCCGTGGAGAGCAGGATGTTGGCGGGCTTGATGTCGCGGTGGATGACGCCCTTGTGAAAGGCGTGATCAAGCGCCCGCGTGCATTTGAAGATGATTTCGATCACTCGCTCGATCGGAGCCAGTTTTCCGGGATGCGTCAGTGCTTCCAGGGTTCCGCCGGGAACGTATTCCATCGCCACGTAGGCATTGTCGACATCGACGACTGCATCGTAGATCTGCACGATGTGCGGGTGTTTGAGCTTGCCCGCAAGTGATGCTTCGTTAACCAGGAGTTGCCGGAAGAGGCGCCCCCGGTGGGGGGGTTTGAAAAAAAAGGGGCTGATCTGCTTGACCGCGACTTCGCGCTGGTTGAATGGATCCCAGGCCAGATAGACGCTGCTCGTTGCCCCTTCTCCGAGCAGGCGGCGGATTTCGTATTTGCCTATCCGCTCAGGGAGCATTACGACTCCTTTTGCGTGCTCAGTTCGCCACGGGCGCGGGCGATGGCATCAAGTACCGCGTCAGGGGCCGTGCCGCCGATATGGGCGCGTGCGCGAAGTGAACCCTCGATGGAGATGGCCGCAAGCGCGTCTTCAGCCAACCGTTCGGCTGCGCCGGGCACTTGGGCGAGGGCGGTGCGCAGTTCGTCGAGATTCAGGCTGGAAAGGTCGAGACCGCGTTCTTCGGCGGCGCGCACTGCCAGCGCCACGGCTTCGTGCGCGTCACGGAAGGGCAACCCTTTTTTCACCAGATAGTCGGCAAGGTCGGTGGCGGTGGCATGTCCCTGCGCGAGCGCCGCGCGCATGTTGGCGGGTTTTACCTGAATGCCGCCAATCATGTCGGCGTAGATGCGCAGGGTGTCGATCACGGTGTCCGCCGTGTCGAACAGCGGTTCCTTGTCTTCCTGGTTGTCCTTGTTGTAGGCCAGCGGCTGGCCTTTCATGAGGGTGAGCAGCGCCACGAGGTGGCCGTTGACGCGCCCGGTCTTGCCGCGCACGAGTTCGGGTACGTCGGGGTTTTTCTTCTGCGGCATGATCGAGGAGCCGGTGCAGAAGCGGTCGGCAAGATCAATGAAACCGACACGCGGGCTCATCCACAGAATGAGTTCTTCCGACAGCCTTGAGAGGTGCATCATCAGCAACGCGCCGGCCGCGCAGA
>JAITWP010000337.1 GCA_031285365.1 Azoarcus sp. | reverse complement strand
CACGTCAGGCGATGTCCCGGAATCGGGGCTGGATGTGCTCAATCAGGACGGTGACTCGATCGAAGTCGCCCTGGCCCGGCAACTCGTCGCGGCTTGATGTTCGTCCCTTTGCCGGTGTCCGCCTCCTGACGGGAGATGGCACCGGCTTTTTCTCTGACTCAGTTCCACACACAGTCGGCTGTGCCTTGAGAAATAGGGCGACACGTTATTCCTTTTGTTGACTGCTTCGTATTCCACGGACTGTCACTGTAGCGGCTCGATATGTCGCTATAGGCATAACGCTGCTGTCTGATCTTCCAGCAGGAGGTAAGGCAGTTGCCCATCTGGGAAACAGGTAACTGCGTACCTGGCCTTCGTCCCTTTCGAGGGAGCTTCGTCCGAGGGGGTTATCTCGGGCGAACCGGCATGAACACTAAGCACCGTGACTCGCAGAGCCCGACCACTCCTGGTGAAACGCCAGGAGTGGTCGGCCCCTTTTGAAAGTTTTCAAACCCGCCCAAATCCGACACACCCCTGTCGGCAATCATTCTGCTGGCGAGAACGGCGAGAGGGTGCGCTGTTGGAGTCATCGTCAGATCGCCGAGATTGATCCTGGCCTGAGTCAGTTGCTGGGTTGATGCTTTTTTCACTTCACAAGGCCCGCGATGCGGGCCTTTCTCACGATTTTCCACCGGGTTTCATCATCAGCCAAACCTCACGGCGTCGAGTTCTTCGGGCGCCACGTTGAGCTGCAAGCGCCAGCGCGCGACGAATGGGCCATCAGCGGGCAACAGGGGATCGAATCGCTGATAGGTTGCGGTCAACAGGCCTCGCAGCGATTCCAGCGTGGCGGCGTCCGCCAATTCGTATCGTTCCAGCAGATAGCCCAGCCGCCGCACGACCGCGCCCACGTCGAGACGGCGTGTGTACTCCAACAAGCGCGGCATGTTCAGATCCGCGCGTTTCATCCACAGCCCCTTGGCCACTTCGGTGATGCCACCGACGAACGCCGGGTGCCGCAGGCCATCGAGGAGGGTTCGCTCCACGTCGCTGACCGACACGAACCGCTCCTTGTCGATCCAGTGCTTCGTCACGCCGAAAATCTGCTCGGGCGTGACCTGAACGAAGCGGAAATCGTAGCCGCCCACCGTTTGCGGGCGTATCCGTCGCGTGCAGGACACGTACAGGGCGAGGTTCGGCTGCGTCACCATGCGGTTGAGTTCAAAGGCGGTGCCATGCGAGAGGAAATACTCGGCATCACCGGCGAGTTCGCGTGCAATGAGGTAGGGACTGTCCACATGCTCGGTGGCCCGCCCCAACTCGAAGGGCACGAGGTTGTACAGGCCCGGCTTGAGTAGCGTCACCAAACCGCGCCGACGTGCCGCAGCGACCAGCTTGCGCGCTGCGCCCGGCGACACCCCGGTGATCGTGACCACGTCCGCTGGCGTGAACGTGGTCTTGCGCCGCTCGTACAGCTCGGTGATGAGTTGCGCTGAACGTGGCCCCAGGGTCTTGTAATGAGGTTTTTCGCTCGAATCGAGTCTCATAGAGGCTCGAATTGTACAAAAAATATCATTGCAATAGGGTCTCCTAATGTGCCAGTACTTGTCCCATAACGACCTGTGACGGCAATTGTGTCCGGCGCGTACTTAAATATGCGTGAAATGTGCGTATACTGTGCGCAGCTATCTTGGTTTCCGGAGCAGCGACATGGGATCAGCCGCTTTTTCTGACGTGCTCGAATCGACCAGGGAAGTCGGCACTTCCCGCTTCTCTGCCACACGCATCGCGGATGTGCTGGGCGTGCCTTATCAGGACTTGGCTGCATGGGCGGGAGTTCATCGCAACACACTACGGATTCATCCGGAATCACCTCGCCTACAGGTTGCACTGCGCAATCTGATGCGAGTCCTGTCTGCCGCAATTGCCGTGCAGCCTGACACTGCGCGTGCGTTTTTCATGGTCAAGAACGAGCCCATTGCCGCGTTTCGCCACAAGACATTGATGCAGTTGGTACAGGAAGGGCGTACCGACGATGCGGTGGACTATCTGGAGTCGATCAGCAGCGGATTCGTCGGATGATCCTTTGCGATCTACCCGCTGGCACTACGCTGTTTCGCGCCCTGACGCCTCAGTGGGCCAGCAGCCCCACGAGCGGGGCCGGTGCGGCGGCCAAAGGTGGCCGCTTCAACCGCGATGGCATCGAAGCACTGTACTTGTCGTTGGACGAGATGACCGCGCTGCGCGAATACCAGCAGACATCGCCATTTCTGCCACCCTGTACGATGTGCTCATATGCCGTAGCGTTGCAGGGGTTGGTTGATCTGCGACAACTGCATCATGGTGCCCCATGGGACGATCTGTGGCATGACTGGCGTGAGGATTGGCGTCATCTGAAATTAGACCAACACATCGAGCCGCCCACTTGGGTATTGGGCGACATGGTGCGGGCACACGGTTACACCGGCATCCTGTTTCCCAGTCAGGTCTGCAACACGGGTTTCAATGTCGCGGTGTATCTGGATCGGCTGACGAACGGCAATTCGATCACGGTCAATGACCCCGATGGGAGGCTACCTCGTGATCAGTCCAGTTGGGTGGGACGGCCTTAACGAATAAAAGGGACTTCCCCATCCCGAGCGCCCCGCGCAATTGCGGAATACGGCAACCAAGTGCCAAGATGGGAAGTGCAATCTC
>JAITWP010000335.1 GCA_031285365.1 Azoarcus sp. | reverse complement strand
AGCAACCCGGCGATGCCGCGGCGGCCATGAGAGGCCATGAAAATCAGGTCGCAGCCATGACGCTCTGCGGCGGAGATGATGGCCTCGTAGGGTGTTTCACTGACCTGTGAGTCCGTGTCGGCTGGGACACCGACAGCTTCGGCTTCGGCCTTGGCGCGATCCAGGATACGCCGGGCCTCCTGTGCTGCAGACTGGGCAAATTGTTCCGGGGTTGTCGGATCGATCAAGGCTCCTTCGCCGTAGATGGGCATCGGAAAATCGGGCTGCGAGTAGAAAAATGTCACCCGAGCGCCGGTTTCTTTGGCAAAAGTCATGGAATGGGTCACGGCGGTGTCGGAAAGCGGTGATCCGTCTGTCGGTACGAGTATGTGTTTGAACATCGTGCGATCCTCCGTTTGCAGCTTCCAATTATAGTGAGAGTTACCTCGCTTATAGTAAGAGTTACTCCATTTTCGTATCCGGGTTGCTGTCCGGATATTTGACGGCCCCGAGGAAATAGGTCACGAGCAGCCCCTCGACGGGCAGTATTGTCCACAATAGGATGGCGCTATCATGACCCGCGGGCATCTCGTGCCTTTGTCGGAATCCGGTACGAGAAAAAGAAAAGGAGAGACACGCCATGACAAGAGCAAGTGTGGCCGGAGCAGGCCGATTGACACGAGGCAAGACTGCACACCGTCCGGAAAGGTTCGATTTCAATCCCGAACAGGTGATCAAGAAGAACATTCGCGGCCTGCATGACAGTATCGAGGGAAGCATCGACCCAATGGGTATGAGTGCACCTATCTTGCATGCACAGTTGGCCTGGTTGGCGCACCCGCAGGAACTTGCGCAGCATTGCATCCATCTTTCCACCGACTTGTGGAAGTTGCAGGTTCACACGCTGCATCGGATGTTGGGGTTTCCCAGCGAAGATCCCATCAGCCCTCACCCGGATGATGTCCGGTTTGCCGATCCCGTGTGGACAGAATCGGCTTCGTGGGATTTGATCAAGGAATGGTATCTGGCTTTCACCCACAACATGCAGGACATGCTGTATGACACGCCGGGACTGAGTGGGAAAGAGCGTCGTCGTGCTGCGTTCTGGTGGCGCAAATGGCTCAATGCGGTGGCGCCCACTAATTTTCTGCTCACGAATCCGGTTGCCATCAGCAAGATGATCGACACCCGTGGGGAGAGTCTCTACAAGGGATACCAGAATTTCCTTGCCGATTTGAACGCGGGCATGGTGCGGATGACGGATCCCGGCGATTTCAAGGTCGGAGAAAATCTCGCGACGACACCGGGGGCAGTCGTTTTTCGTAACCGGTTGCTCGAAGTCATTCACTACACGCCAACCCAGGCCAAGGTTCACGCAGAGCCGGTGGTGATCATTACGCCGTGGATCAACAAATTCTACGTTCTCGATCTCGTACCGAAGAAAAGCATGGTTCGTTATCTACTCGACCAGGGGTTGGATGTGTTCATCACGAGTTGGAAGAACCCCGACGGGTCGATGCACGATTGTTCCTTTGATGATTATCTGACTGAAGGAGTGCAGACCGTCATCGATGTGGCGCGCAAATTTACCGGTGCGGACAAGGTTCACGCTGCAGGGTACTGTATCGGGGGAACCGCGCTTGCGATCTACATGGCCTGGGCCAACAAGCACTACGGCAAGGATGCGGTTCCGGTGGCCGACTGGACGCTCTTCACGACTCTGGTCGATTTTCGCAAACCGGGCGATATCGAGGTCTTTATCGATGAGGCCAGTATCCGCTACATGACCGACGGCATGAACAAAAAAGGTTATCTCGAAGGCAAGCAAATGGCTTCAGCCTTTCGCCTGCTGCGTTCCAACAGCCTGATCTGGACGTATGTCGTGCATGGCTGGTTGTATGGCGAAAAACCCGCACCATTTGATGTGCTGTACTGGAACATGGATACCACACGCATGCCCTATGCCATGCATGCATGGTACCTGAAGGAACTGTACCTGCATAACCGGCTGGTTCACGATAATGCACTGACGGTGGCCGGAGAACCCATCTCCTTGGGACGCATTACTCAACCGCTGTATTCGGTCTCCGCTGTCGACGACCATATCGCACCGTGGGCACAGACTTACCGGGTCAACAATCTCGTCGTTGGCCCGAAGCGCTTCGTGCTTTCGAGTTCCGGGCACATCCTTGCCATCATCAACCCGGTGGTGACTCCGCCCAAACGGCAGTTCTGGGTCAATGACGTACAGCATCGCTCCGAGACGGCCGAGTACTGGAAGACGCATGCGAGTGCTCAAGAGGGGAGTTGGTGGCCGGACTGGATGGATTGGCTCAAGCCGCGTGCCGGAAAACTGGTGGATGCGAGGCCCGTGGCCAACAAGGAGTTTCCGCAGCTTGCACCTGCACCAGGGACTTATGTGCTCGAACCGTAAAATCGCTCGATCAACCCGGCCCTCGGGGTGACCTTCATGTGGGAGAAGCGCGACCGAGGGCGAATACATCGCCCTCGGTCGTGTTTTTTGCGCGGATTTCCTGCCGGATGCGGCTCTTATAAGTGCCGGTATGACTTTTTGTACTGAAAGAAGGTGTTTGGTTTGTTATACCCAAGGCGCAACTCACGAAAAACACATCCCGCCCTTGCCTGTCGGCGGGAACTGTAACCCACACTGTCAGAAAGGAGATGGTATGAACATTTTCAAAAGAGACTCTTCCTTGCACAACTTTCAGTGGGAGAACCTGGGGAACATCAAGGAAGGTCGTGGCGACCTGGGTGAAGAGATGCCGATTCTTGTGTACAGGCTGATGCAGTACACGATGTTGGACGTTCTCACCAAGGATTTCGGCGCTGACAAGGCCAACGAATACTTTGTACGTGCCGGGCACCTGGCTGGTGAGGAATTCACCAAAAATGCTTTGGACCTCACTGTGGATTTCGATACATTTTTTGCGAACCTTCAGAAAACGCTCCTGGATCTCAAGGTCGGGATCTTGCGCATGGAAGCTTTCGATCCGGAAACAGGCAACACCGTTCTTACAGTAAGCCAGGATCTGGACTGTAGTGGTTTGCCCATCACCAACGAAACTGTTTGTTGCTATGACGAGGGTTTCATCGCGGGCATCTTTTACGCCTATACCGGCAAGAAGCATTATGCGAAAGAGGTCGACTGCTGGGCCACTGGAGATCGAGTTTGTCGGTTTAATGTTTCCGTTGTCGTATGACAGATACCAGTCAAAGAACGGAGGGATCGGAGAGAGTTTCGCATCCAGTTGCCGATAAGCTTTTCCACTATCTGCGCGATGTTTTGTACTATCCAAGCCGCGCGCAACTGGATCTTGCCTCCCTCCCCGAAGATTTCCGGGAATGCGGGGAGGGGCTGGTTTTTTTTGTGGAAATGCTCAATGAGACCAGGGAACTGGCCACGGCGCTTTCCCGTGGCGATCTCTCTTGCCCGTTACCAAAGCCGAACAATGAGCTGGCGTCCAATCTGAAGTCTCTCCATGCCAGCCTGAAACATCTGACTTGGCAGACCCGGCAGGTGGCAGACGGTGACTATAAGCAGCGCGTCAGGTTCATGGGCGACTTTGCCGATGCCTTCAATCAGATGGTCGTCCAACTGAAGGAACGGCAGGATGCCTTGCTCGGCGAGATCGAGACCATTCAGAAGCAGCGGCGCGATCTGGAACGCAGCAACAACCTCTTTGAAAATATCACCAGCCGGCTGACTGAATGGATCGTCGTGTTCGACCGGAACACAGGGGAGTGGCTTTTTACCAATCACCCTGTCAGAAGCCTCCTGATCAGTGCTTCTTTCGAGTCCAGGCTTTATGACGTTCTGTTGGGCTATCTCAAGCAAAAAGAGGAAGGCGATGTCCAGAAATCCGGGAAGTTTTCCTTAGCCGATGATGATGTGATTCAGTGGTTTTCGGTCACTTTCTATCCCTTGCACTGGTATGGGTACGATGCCATGGCGGCCGTGCTGTCGGATATCACTGCCAGTAAGGCCGAGATCGAGAAACTGGAAGGAGTTGCCTACCGGGATGCGCTGACCGGAAAATACAATCGGCATTACGGTATGAGAGTGTTCAATGAATGGATCGAACAGCGTCGCCACTTCTCGGTCTGTTTCATCGACATGGATAAGCTCAAATACGTCAACGACGTCTTCGGTCACGCGGAAGGTGACCGCTATATTCTGCGGGTGGCGAAATTGCTGGAAGCGTTTCCTGGGGAAGTCTGTCTTTGTCGGCTTGGAGGGGATGAATTCATGGTTCTGGCTGCCGACTTTGACCAGAAAGCAGCGGAAGATCGCCTGGAAGCCTTACGAGACTCTCTTGTCGCAGAGGAATTTACGACACAAGGCGGAGCACCCTACAGAGGCAGTTTGAGCTATGGCGTCGTCGGGGTCACGACGGACAATATGCTGCCGACCAGCGAGATACTGTCCTTGGCGGATGAGAGAATGTACACCTATAAAAAG
>JAITWP010000257.1 GCA_031285365.1 Azoarcus sp. | reverse complement strand
GGCCGAGGCGCTGCTTTACGGCCTGCTGCAACTCCAGAACAAGATCAAGCGTACCAGTACCATCGCGCGCCGCTAAAGGGATATGGAGTTCACATGAGTGCCAAACTTGAGCGCCTGAGCCAGATTCTGCGGATCGTCTTCGACGGACGCCTGCGTTCGCTGGTCGTGAATCGGGGCGAAATCACGATCGAGGTGGGTGCGGAGGATTACCTGGCGGTTGCCCGTACCCTGCGTGATCACGCCGAATTGCGGTTCGAGCAGTTGATGGATCTGTGCGGGGTCGATTATTTGACCTACGGCAATGGCAAGGTTGAGTGCAAACCCGGCAGGCGTTTCGCCACGGTTCTGCATCTGCTCTCCATCGAGCATAACTGGCGGGTACGGATGCGGGTGTTTTCCGCGGACGACAATTTCCCGGTGCTCGATTCGGTTTGCGACCTGTGGCCGAGTGTTAACTGGCAGGAACGCGAGGCGTTCGATCTCGTCGGCATCATGTATTCCGGTCATCCCGATTTGCGCCGCATCCTGACCGACTATGGTTTCGTGGGACATCCCCTGCGCAAGGACTTCCCTGTTTCGGGGTATACGGAAGTGCGCTACGACACCGAGTTGGGTCGGGTGGTTTATCAGCCTGTGACGATCGAGCCGCGCGAGAATGCGCCGCGCGTCGTGCGCGAGGCAGGTTACGGGGAAGCCGGTCATGTCTGAGATTCGTAATTACACGCTCAACTTCGGCCCGCAGCACCCGGCGGCGCACGGGGTGCTGCGTCTGGTGCTCGAACTCGATGGCGAGGTAGTCGAGCGCGCCGACCCGCACATCGGATTGCTGCATCGCGGAACCGAAAAACTCACCGAATCCCGTACCTGGTTGCAGTCCATGCCCTTCATGGATCGGCTCGACTACATGGCGATGATGTGCAACGAGCATGCGTATTGTCTGGCAATCGAAAAGTTGCTGGGTATCGAGGTTCCGGAGCGCGCACAGTACATCCGGGTGCTGTTCGATGAAATTACCCGCGTTCTCAATCATCTGGTGCTCATCGGCTCGCACGCCTTCGATATTGGCGCGATGACGATGATCCTCTACACCTTCCGTGAGCGCGAACAACTGTTCGATGCCTACGAGGCGGTGTCCGGGGCGCGAATGCATCCGGCCTATTACCGGCCCGGCGGCGTCTATCGCGATCTGCCCGACAGCATGCCGAAGTACAAACCCAACCGCTTCAAGAACGAGAGCCAGTTGAAGGCGCTCAATGCGGCGCGTGAGGGGTCGTTGCTCGATTACCTCGAAGATTTCTTCGAGCGTTTCCCGAAATGCTGCGACGACTACGAAACGCTGCTCACCGAGAATCGCATCTGGAAACAGCGTACCGTGGGTATCGGCGTGGCGACGGCCGAACGGGCGCTGGCACTGGGTTGGACCGGGCCAATGTTGCGCGGTTCGGGCGTTGCCTGGGATTTGCGCAGGAAGCAACCCTACGCGGTGTACGACCGCCTCGAATTCGATATTCCGGTCGGCAAGAACGGGGACTGCTACGACCGTTACTTGTGCCGGATGGAAGAAATGCGCCAGTCGACGCGGATCATTCGTCAATGTATCGAATGGCTGCGCAAGAACCCCGGCCCGGTCATCACCGACAATCTCAAGGTGGCTCCGCCCAGGCGCGAAAAAATCCAGGGTGACACGGCGGACATGGAGGGGTTGATCCACCACTTCAAACTCTTTTCCGAGGGCTTCAATGTTCCTGAGGGTGAGGTGTACGCCACCATCGAACATCCCAAGGGGGAGTTAGGGGTGTACGCAATTTCGGATGGCGCCAACAAACCCTATCGGATCAGGCTGCGCACGGCGGGTTTCGTTCATCTGGCAGCGATGGATGAGCTTGCGCGCGGACACATGATCGCCGACGTGGTGGCGCTCATGGGGACACTGGACGTGGTGTTTGGTGACGTAGACCGCTAACCGGAGAACGCTTCTCGGAAGAACCAAATATGTTGAGTCAGGAATCGTTGCAACAGATAGATCGTGAGATTGCCAAGTATCCGCCCGGCAAAAGGCAGTCGGCGCTCATTTCGGCGTTGCGTATCGCGCAGCAGGAGAAAGGTTGGCTGTCGAAAGAAGTCATCGAATTCGCGGCGGGTTACATCGGCGTTCCGCCGATTGCCGCCTGGGAAGTGGCAAGCTTCTACGGCATGTACGACCTCACGCCCGTGGGCCGCCACAAGATCACGGTATGTACCAATCTGTCCTGCACGCTTTCCGGTGGGGTGCATGTGGCCGAGTATCTGAAGAAAAAACTGGGCATCGGTTTCAACGAAACCACGCCCGACGGCATGTTTTCCCTCAAGGAAGGGGAGTGCATGGGCGCCTGCGGCGATGCGCCGGTATTGCTGCACAACAACCATCGCATGTGCAGTTTCATGACAATCGAGAAAATCGACCAGATGCTGGCCGATCTGGAGAGGCAATGAGCGCGCGCGGACTGATTCTTGCCGGTCTCGACGGCGACCGTACCTGGCGGCTTCAGGATTACGTCGCCCGAGGGGGATACGAGGTGTTCCGCAAGATCCTCGCGGAGAAAACACCACCCGATACCATCATCGCCGAAATGAAGGATTCGGATCTGCGCGGGCGCGGCGGCGCGGGCTTTCCGACCGGGTTGAAATGGTCGTTCATGCCGCGTTCCTTCCCCGGAAACAAATATCTGATCTGCAACTCCGACGAGGGAGAGCCGGGCACGTTCAAGGATCGGGACATCCTGCGCTACAACCCGCACACGGTGATCGAAGGAATGCTCATCGGCGCTTACGCGATGGGCTGCTCGCGGGGTTACAACTACATCCACGGCGAGATTTTCGAGGTCTACCAGCGTTTCGAGGAAGCCCTGGAGGAAGCGCGCGCCGCCGGATTCCTCGGCCAGAATATCCTCGGCAGCGGTTTTTCTTTTGAGCTCTTCGCGCATCATGGCTACGGGGCCTATATCTGCGGCGAGGAAACCGCGCTGCTCGAATCCGTCGAGGGCAAAAAGGGGCAACCCCGCTTCAAGCCGCCGTTCCCGGCTTCCTACGGTCTGTACGGCAAGCCGACGACGGTCAACAACACCGAAACATTTGCCTCGGTGCCCTTCATCATGAAGATGGGCGGCAAGGCTTACATGAACCTGGGCAAGCCCAACAACGGCGGCACGAAAATCTTTTCGGTCTCCGGTCATGTGTGCAGGCCGGGCAATTACGAACTCGAACTCGGCACGCCGTTTTCCGAACTGCTGGCGATGGCGGGCGGGATGCGCGGCGGGCGTCAGCTCAAGGCGGTGATTCCGGGCGGTTCCTCCTCGCCGGTGGTTCCCGGCGCAATCATGATGGACTGCACGCTGGACTTCGACTCGATCGCCAAGGCGGGGTCGATGCTCGGTTCCGGCGCGGTGATCGTCATGGATGAGACGGTCTGCATGGTGCGGGCGCTGGAGCGTCTGGCCTGGTTCTATCACGAGGAATCCTGCGGTCAGTGCACGCCCTGCCGGGATGGCACGGGCTGGATGTACCGCGTGGTGCACCGGATCGAACACGGCGAGGGACGCCCCGAAGATCTCGATCTGCTGCTCTCGGTGGCAGGGAACATTGCGTTCCGCACCGTTTGTGCGCTCGGTGACGCAGCGGCAGGGCCGGTGCAGAGCTTCGTCAAGCATTTTGCCGACGAGTTCGAGTACCACATCGAAAACAAGAAATGCCTGGTTCCTCCTGCGGTGCAGGAAACCGGCAGCCAAATCTACGTGAGCCAGCCATGCTAGACATTGAAATCGACGGCAAGGCGGTTCAGGTTCCGGTCGGCAGTACCATCATGGATGCCGGGATCCTGGCCGGCGTCTACATTCCCCACTTCTGCTATCACAAGAAACTGTCGATTGCGGCCAGTTGCCGCATGTGTCTGGTGGAAGTCGAAAAAGCCAACAAGCCGCTGCCCGCGTGCGCGACCCCCGTGACCAACGGCATGAAGGTCTGGACCCGTTCAAAGACGGCGATACAGGCGCAGAAAGGGGTCATGGAATTTCTGCTCATCAACCATCCGCTCGATTGCCCGGAATGCGACCAGGGCGGCGAGTGCCTGTTGCAGGATCTGGCGGTCGGCTACGGCGATACAGGTTCGCGTTACCGGGAAGAAAAGCGCGTCTTTGTTAACAAGAACTTCGGCCCACTGATTGCTTCCGAGGCTTCCCGCTGCATCAATTGCACACGTTGCGTGCGATTCACCGCCGAGATCGGCGGCGAAATGGAACTGGGGCAGGCGTTCCGGAACGATCACGCCGAGATCATGACTTTCTTTGGACGCACGATTGATTCCGAACTCTCCGGCAACATCATCGACCTCTGCCCGGTTGGCGCGCTGACGTCCAAACCGTTCCGCTACAGTGCCCGCACCTGGGAACTGTCGCGGCGGCGCTCGGTGAGTCCGCACGATTCGCTCGGAACCAATCTCATCGTCCAGACCAGGAACGACGAGGTCAAACGGGTGTTGCCCCTGAATAACGAGCAACTCAACGAATGCTGGCTGGCCGACCGGGATCGTTTCTCCTACGAGGCGCTCACGAGCGAACAGCGCCTGACCACACCGATGATGCGCAATGGGGATGACTGGCATCCCGAGCCGTGGGACAAAGCGCTTGCGTTTGTTTCCAGCGACCTGCGCGCCATCGTGAGCGAGCAGGGCGGGCAGGCGCTTGGCGCGCTGGCTTCTCCGCACTCGACGGTTGAAGAACTTTATCTGCTGCAAAAGCTGGCGCGGGGGCTGGGTTCTGAAAACATTGATTTTCGCCTGCGCCGCAGCGATTTCCGGAATGATGTCGCCTGCGTCGGGGTTCCTTGGCTCGGCATGAGCGTGGTCGATGTTCACGATCTCGACAGCATCCTGGTCATCGGCAGTTTCCTGCGCAAGGACGCGCCGCTGCTTGCGCAGAAGGTGCGTCATTCCGCGCTGCGCCACGGCTTGCAGGTGTGCACCATAGGGCCGAACGCCGAAAATTGGCGGATGCCGATGGCGACACGCGCACTGGTTGCCCCCTCCGAAATGGTGAATACCCTGGCGGCTGTTGCGGCTGCGCTGGCTTCTATTTCCGACAAACCGCTCTCAGGAAAACTGGCGGCGAAAGTGCCTGCAGCGATTTCGGATGATGCCCGCGCCATCGCGCAAAGTCTTGCCGAGGGCGAAAAAACGGCAGTCTGGCTGGGTAATCTTGCAGAACAGCATCCGCGTGCGGCCGAGTTGCACCTGTGGGCGCAGGAGATTGCGCGCCTGTCCGGTGCGTCCTTCGGTTTTGTCGGTGAAGCGGCCAACAGCGTGGGAGGCTATCTCGCCAATGCCGTACCGACCGGAAAGGGGCTGAACGCGCGGACGATGATCGAATCGCCACGTCAGGCCTATCTGCTGCTTGGAGCCGAACCCGATCTCGATTTTGCCGATGGCGTTGCAACCATGGAAGCGATGAATCATGCGCGGCTGGTTGTTGCGATCAGCGCCTTCGATTCGCCCGCCTTGCGCCAGGTTGCCGACGTGCTGCTGCCGCTGGCACCGTTTACAGAGACGCCGGGAACCTTCGTGAATTGCATCGGGGACGCGCAAAGTTTCGAGGCTTCCACGCATTCTCGCGGGGAGTCTCGTCCCGGCTGGAAAATCCTGCGGGTGCTGGGCAACCTGCTCGAACTGCCCGGTTTTGATCAGGATGATTTCGAAACCGTGCGCGATGAGGCGCTGGGCGGCGGGTTTCGTGGCCGGCTCAACAACACCATTGGCGATGTGCCGGAGGCCGCGCCCTTCGAGGCTCGTGCCGGTACTCTGCAACGGGTCGCCGACGTGCCGGTTTATTTTGCCGACCCACTGGTGCGGCGTGCGCCTTCGCTGCAAAAGACGGCTGATGCTGCGCTGCCCGTGGCAAGGATGCCCTCGGCGACGATGGCGGCCCTGGGTGTGCAGGTCAGTAACAAGGTGCGGGTCACGGGAACCGGAGGTGCGGTCGAATTGCAGGTCGAGACGGATGAAAATCTTGCCCCGGGCTGCATCCGCATTGCTGCTGCGCACGGTACGACCGTGCCGCTTGGGCCTCTGCATGGCGAACTGAGCGTGGAGCGATTTTGATGGACGCACTATTGCAACCATTCCAGGAGTTTTTCGGGCCGACTCTCTGGCCTGTCGTGTGGGCGGTGGTCAAGATCATCGTCGTCGTTGCTCCGCTGATGGGAGTGGTGGCCTATCTGACGTATTTCGAGCGCAAGGTCATCGGCGCCATGCAGTTGCGCGTCGGACCAAACCGGGTCGGGCCACTCGGACTACTGCAACCGATTGCCGATGCGGTCAAGCTGCTTTTCAAGGAAGTCATCATTCCGAGCGGGGCCAACAAGGGGCTTTTCATCCTTGGCCCGGTTCTCGCCCTCGCACCTTCGCTGGCGGCTTGGGCGGTGATTCCGTTCGGCGTAGATTCGGACGGCAACCCCTATGTGATAGCCAATATCAATGCCGGTCTGCTCTATCTGATGGCGATCATCTCGATCGAAGTCTACGGCGTGATCATCGCGGGTTGGGCCTCGAACTCCAAGTACGCTTTTCTTGGCGCGATGCGGGCGACGGCGCAGATGGTGTCCTACGAGGTCTGTCTCGGTTTTGCGCTGATCTGCGTGTTGTTGATCTCGGGGAGTCTGAATCTGGCGCACATTGTGACCAGTCAGGGGCAGGGCATGTTCGCCGAGATGGGGCTGGGTTTCCTCTCGTGGAACTGGTTGCCGCTGTTGCCGATGTTCGTGATCTATTTCGTTTCCGGGCTCGCGGAGACCAACCGCGCGCCGTTCGACGTGGTGGAAGGCGAGTCCGAGATCGTTGCCGGACACATGGTCGAATATTCGGGCATGGGCTTTGCGCTGTTCTTCCTGGCCGAGTACGCCAACATGAACCTGGTTTCCATAATGACCTCGATCCTGTTCCTTGGCGGCTGGCTCTCTCCGGTGGGTTTCCTGCCGGACGGGTTCCACTGGCTGGCCTTGAAGACGGCGTTCTTCCTGTTCGTCTTCTTGTGGGTGCGTGCCACTTTCCCCCGTTTCCGCTACGACCATGTCATGCGACTGGGCTGGAAAGTGTTTGTTCCGATCACGCTGGTGTGGGTCATAGTGGTGGCGGTGTGGATGATGTCCCCGCTGTCGATCTGGAATTGAAAAGGTAAAGGGATAGGCCGTGGGAGCCAGGGATTACATTGGAAGCCTGTTCCTCATGGAACTGATCAAGGGGTTGG
>JAITWP010000241.1 GCA_031285365.1 Azoarcus sp. | reverse complement strand
AAGGTCGACCCGCCGTCCTTCCAGTCGACGTTCAAGTTCGGCGAGCACGGCCTCATCGGAAAAATCGCCCTGCAAAAAATCCACCCCGGCGACAGGTTCCATCGGCAGCAGGTCGAGCGCGAACACCCGCCCTCCTTTGCACCGTTCAGCAACCACCTGACTCCACGACCCTGGTGCGGCCCCGAGATCGACCACTACCGCGCCGGGACGCAACAGGCGATCGCGCTCATCGATCTCCATCAACTTGTAGGCGGCCCGCGCCCGGTAGCCTTCGGCATTGGCGCGCTGGACGTAAGGATCGGAGAAATGCTCACGCATCCACGCTTTGCTGGTCTTGCTTCGCTTCATATCGAGTAAAATTCTCTCCCCTGCCGAGATTAAACCAAAATGCCCAAGATCGAACTCACGCCCGCCACGCGGCAAGCACTACGCGCCCGCGCCCATGCCCTGAATCCCGTCGTCACCATCGCCGGTAACGGTCTTGCCTCCAGTGTACTCGCTGAACTGGAGCGTTCGCTCCAGGCGCACGAGCTCATCAAGGTGCGCACCCAGGGGATAGAGCGTGAGGAGCGCGAGGCGTTGCTTGCCGACATTTGTGACCAGCTTGGTGCTGCGCCTGTTCAGCGCATCGGCAACATTCTCGTCATCTGGCGTCCCAGGCGCGAAGAAAAAGCGCCGGAAAAGAAAGCTCCCACGCCCCCGAACCCGGCCACCGCCAAATCCGCCGCCGCTTTTGCCGCTGCCGCTCGTCGTGCCGTGCTTGCAAAAGCCTCGGCTGAGCAGAAACGCGCCGAGGGTAAGCGTCCGTGGAGAAACCCGCCACAGGGGCAGACCCCCCGTACGCGCACCACACCGCGCGGCGGGCGGTAAGGATACGCGATTACCCGGGCACGGCCATCGGAATCACTTCCGCTTGACCACCACGCACTGATAAACGCCGCCAAAGAAGGTCGTCTTGCGCCAGGTAAAGCGGTCGGCCTCGCGCGCGTAATGGCGGATTTCGTTTTCCCACAAAGCATTGGCGAACGGTTCAAGGAAGCGATTGACGACCTTGAGGACGTAGCGGACGGGCTGCCACCACGCCGGGTTGCCGTAGTCGACGAACACCGCTTTGCCGCCTTCGGGTAGTTTCCCCAGCACGTGATCGACGATCTCGTATTTCTTCTCCTCGGGCACTTCGTGTAACAGGAAAAAGCTGCAAATCAGATCGTAAGGTTCCTGCTCCCTAGGAGCGTAGTTGGCGGCGTCGGCCCGGATGACCTTGGTCCAATCCATACCAGCCAGTTTTCGGATGCCATGCTCGATCTGTATGGGTGTGATGTCGGTGAGGTGAAAAGCACCCGTGGGGCCGACTTTTTTTGCGACGCGTGTGACCAGATCTCCGTAGACATGGGCTACCTGCCAGACACGCATTCCTTCCCTGACTTCGTTCAGGTAGGCGCGCATCAGGCGCTGGTCGTTGAAGAACAACAGGGCGCGAACTACCCAGTTGTGGTCCAGCACACGAACCCGCTTCGGGTCAACGTAGGCCCAGTCATACACGTCGAGCATGTAATTTGGAACGTCGTCGTAATAAGGATTGTTGGCGGGTAGCGAAGGATCGCTGTCAAGTAATGCTTGGTTCTCGTTCATTCTTTGATCAAAACCTGGAGAAACAGTTGAGGATAGCAAACGCAAGGCAGGGAAACCCTACCCGTATGTCCCTTGCGTTGCAAGGGGCATTTATTAAGGTTTCTCAAAATTGTAATACTTCTCCTGCGCTTACCCCCCAGCGCCCACCATCCCGGTTACGCGAATCGTGCGCGATTCCGGTACTTCGCTGTTGGCGATGACCCGTAGCGCAGGCACGGCGCGGCGCAGGAACCTCGATAGCAGCAACCGCAGTTGCGCGGGGACAAGCAATACCGGCGGCAGGCCGATTTCTTCCTGGCGCTGGGCAAGCAGGGCGGTCTGGCGCATCAGGGTATCGGCCAGCCCCGGTTCGATGGCGCCGTCGCCACCGCCTATTGCTTGATGGAGGATGCGCTCAAGCCCCGGTTCGAGCGCCATGACCTGTACTTCGGCATTGCCCGGGAACAAGGCTTGGATGATGGCTCGCCCAAGCGCCTCGCGTACCCGCGAAGTGAGCTCGATGGCATCCTGCGTGCGCGGGGCATATTCGGCCAGCACTTCGATGATGGTGCGCATGTCGCGAATGTTGACTTCCTCGGTGAGCAGGTTTTGCAGTACCCGCTGCACAACGGAAACCGGCAGCAGCTTGGGAACAAGGTCTTCGACAAGTTTTGGGATTTCCTTGGCGATGTGGTCGAGCAGCGCCTGGGTTTCCTGACGGCCCAACAGTTCGGCAGCGTGCCCGAGGATGACGTGGTTGAGGTGCGTGGCCACTACGGTGCTGGCGTCGACCACCGTGTAACCAAGCGCATGCGCCTGTTCGCGGGCAGCATTGTCGATCCAGTACGAGGGCAACCCGAACGCGGGGTCGATGGTTTCCCGTCCGGCGAGCGGTCCCACGACCCGACCGGGATTGATCGCCAGGAATTGACCGGGAAACGCCTCCCCGGCACCGACTTCGACCCCCTTGAGCGTGATGCGATAGGCGTTGGGCTTGAGCTCGAGGTTGTCGCGGATGTGCACGGGCGCAGTCAGAAAGCCCACGTCCTGCGCGAATTTCTTGCGCAAACCCCGGATGCGCCGTAACAGTTCTCCATTCTGACTCTTGTCGACCATCGGAATCAGGCGATAGCCCACTTCGAGGCCGAGCACATCGACGGGCGCGACATCGTTCCAACTCGCTTCCTGTGCTTCGACGGCGCGCGCTTCGGCGGCGATTTGCGCTTCCTGCTGCGCCGGTGTTTCCTCGCCCATCTGTTTTTTGCTGCGCGTCCATGCGAGCCATCCGATTGCCGAGGCAAAGAGCAGGAACACCATGTTGGGCATGCCGGGAATCAACCCGAGCACACCGACGATGATGGCGGTCAGCACGAGCACCTGTGCGTTGGAGAATACCTGGCCGACAACCCTCGCGCCGATGTCATTGTCGTCATCCACCCGTGAAACCACCAGACCCGCTGCTACCGAGATGCTGAGCGCCGGGATCTGCGCAACCAACCCGTCACCGATGGTGAGGATGGTATACGTGTGAGCCGCGTCGCCAACCGCCATGTCGTGCTGGATGACGCCTACGAACAATCCCCCAAGGATGTTGATGATCAGAATCAGGATGGCTGCGATGGCGTCTCCCCGCACGAACTTGGAAGCGCC
>JAITWP010000320.1 GCA_031285365.1 Azoarcus sp. | reverse complement strand
GCTATGCTTACCCAGATGTTAGGCCGAGGCGAGGAGGTGAAAAGCATCAGCGTCCAGACCTACCGCATCGGCTACGATTTTTTTTCAATATACGACATGCGCCTGGCTGCCGGTCGCCTGTATGACATAGCACTTGATGGTGCCAGAGCAAGTGAGCCGCCGACGGGTACACAACCCGCCTCGCCTGGTGTAGAAAACCAGCGGCTCGTCATCAATGAGTCGACGAGCAGGGCCTTAGGGTTTCCAAGTCCTACCGACGCCGTAGGAGCGCTGATCGATAGCTATGGGCGGAAATCCTCAACGGAAATCATCGGCGTCATCGCCGACAACCAGTTCAGCTCACTGCTCGCGCCGCCACACAACGAAATCTACGAACTGGACACGGATACTGGCTGGTATCTCACGCTGAAGGTGCGCCCGGAAATCATGCCGACCATCGCGGGCAACCTGGAGCGTGCCTGGCGCGACGTTGGCGGTGTCGGCCAGCCAGTTGTTATTTTCGCGGAAAACAACGTACGGCAGATATTCGAAAGAGAGCAGAGGGAAGGACGCCTGCTGCTGGGGTTTTCGGCGCTGGCGATACTGGTGTCCTGCTTAGGCCTCTACGGACTCGTTGCCTTCGACGCCCGGCGCCGCACCAAGGAAATCGGCATCCGTAGCGTATTGGGCGGCGAGTTCGGCAGCATCGTGCTGGTGTTTCTAACACAGTTCGGCAAGCCGGTAGTGTGGGCCAATCTCTTGGCATGGCCCTTAGCGCTCTGGGCCATGTTGCGCTGGCTCGAGCGCTTTCCTTATCAGATCGACCGCTGGTGGCTGCCGCTCGTCTGCCTTGTTGCTGCATTGCTCGTCGGCCTCATCGTTTCGCTCACCGTGAGCGCCACGGTATTCACCGCAGCTGGCTCGCGGCCCGCGCGAGCTTTGCGCTACGAGTGATTTCCTAATACTTTCAAATGTACCGCCATCTATATTTTACCTTACGGTATGGTACATTATTGTCGCGATTATGATATCTTAAAAAAGTTGGAACAATTCCAGAGCTTCATGTTCCAACGTCCGCGAAGCAGCAGTAACATTAATATCTTATAGCAGAGGATTACGCTTATGGAATTGTCTATGGATACTTTAAAGAAGCTATCCGAATACGAAGCTGAGCATCTCCAGGGAGGTAGCGGTGCCTGCCCTGAGTGTACGGAAACATGCTGCGGCCCTGGTGTACTTCAGATATGCCTTGTAGGTACTTGTAATTGCTTCACGATCAATACCACTGCGTGTTGGGCATAGCCTTCCGGTAGTTGTTCATAGGTGCCTGTGTGCTGATTAAGCATATAGGCACTTTTTAGAATGTTAGATTTCTCATTATAACAATATCAACTAATTGCTGAAAATTAAACATCTATCATATCCGGAATTTACTTATTAAAATTAAAAAATATAAAACTGAGCGGGCAACAGCATGGCGGCCTCTATTTTTTTGATTTTCAGATTTTTATTTGTTCAGATTTTTCTATATTCCATGCTTTCAAAATCTGTAAATCATGCAAAGTTTTCGTCGAAAACACTTCTTTTGCCTTTTACCCAATTTAGGGTCTCTCCTGGCTTTGTATTACTGCAGGAACTTTTGGTTATAGCGCTTCTCTTCACCGACTCAGCCGTGCCCTGGGGTGGCCTATATGGCGCCGTCCTGCTTACTCTATATACCCTTTATCTATATGAAACTCCAGCAACAGATAGCGGTGCCGCATGTGAATGCTTTGCAATTAAGGAGATCGTTAAAATTAATCTCTCCAAGAGATCGCGACTATTACTGAATACCACCCTTATCGTTGCCTTTCTGGTGTTTTCCTACTTTGGATTTATCAACGGCTCCCAGATGGCCATTGCCCAGGAAAACATGCCGTGGTTGACGCATGCATTCAAATTCAATCTGTTAGCCCTGTCCTTCATTTTTGCGTTGCAGGTGCTTCTTTTGGACCACTACAAGGGCTTAAAGAAGGAACTCGCGGGACTGGATAGCTTTTTGGCTGATCGAGGCATAAAACCGCCGCCATCCGGCATCAACATCGACAAGGACATAAGTGGGAAACCACTGATCAACAAAGACTTCGACGAGGTTCTACTTGAATCTGTTTTGGAGAAAAACAAGGGGACCGTCATTGTTTACCTGAAAGAAGGGTGTCACCACTGCAAAGATATATTGCAGAGCCTCCCTGCGTACATAGAAGAAAGCCAAAATCCTTCCGGGGTTATGTTCATATACGGTGGACAACCTAGACCATTTCTCGAGTTATGCCATGAAACGAAAATGGAAAATATATACCTGGACAAAGCCGATAATATCCGTTCATCACTGCGCTTCTATGGCTTTCCCTCAGCTTTTTACATCAATGAAGCGCACCTGGTTTTCAGCGACTTCGCGGTGGGTTTCGTTGAAACAAAAGAATTGCTTGACTACATACAGCAAGGCCATGCCACTCCTTGGTTAAAAAACACCAAGGCCTTTTAATTCCATCAGGCGTCAAACGCGCGCCTTTGCCGCAATGGAAACGCGAAATTCGCATAGACTGGTGGGTGTAGGTGCGTCAACAGCTTCATGCGCCTTATAGGCGCCGGAAGCCGAGGAATCACAGGAGCATGCAATTTAGCCAATCCAAAAAAATCTCCGTCAAACCGCCGGCCTCCCTGGCCTACGGCATGATATTTACGTTCATATTTCTCCCTATTCTTGCCATTTACCTGCTGAATCTTGATTACCCCGAGCGGTTCGATGCCGTAGGCTGGATTGAAAGCTACGAAAGGCATATAAAGATTTTCACGCCTTCGGAAGGTGTCGTTGCCGAGATTTATGCATCAGAAGGAGATATAGTCTCCATAGGGGATAAGCTGTTGAAGATCGTTCAAAGCGAGGAAGATGACTTCGTTGCCGAGAGCCTCATACAAACGACAAAGTATGAGATCAGCCAAATTCTGGAACAGAGCAGAGCCGAGACTCAAAAGAATTCTTATGAAATAAAATCCTTGAACTTGTCGATTAGTAAGGCACGCATGGATGTAAAGAATAATTCCGCCCAGGAACAGGCGCATCTCGAAAAATATACGCTTATCAAAGACAAATTGGAGACAGCTCTAGCGCTTGCCAAGGACGGTTATTTGTCGAGCAAAGACATTGAAGCAATTCAGTTGGAACGAATCAACGCCGAAATCGAGATGATCGAAATCAGATCCCGGGGTGAAGCGCTTGTCAACGATATCGAAAGCAACGAATTGATGATCTCGACCAAGGAGGTGGAGCTACAAAGTTCACTATCGATTCTACATGTGTCATTGACGAACAAGCAGGCCGAGCTGTCAAAACTGGAGGAAAGACACGGCGCCGTCATTAGAGCCCCCTCAAATGGGGTCATCGACTATATCCATACCTTCGAGGGACAAAGGCTGAGTGTTGCCGCCCCAGCCTCAGAGAGATTGCTTTTGGCGATAGCCCCAACGGACGACAGAATAAAAATCAAACTGTTGATTCCCGCCGAACTCGCGGGGAGGCTGAATACAGGCGCTGTCGTCGACCTGAACATACGATCCGTCATCTATAACGACGCATACCCTATCAAGGGCCACATCGACGCCATATCGAAGACAGCCTTCGATGCAGGAGAAATTTCTGCATTCCCAGTTGCAGACTCTACACCTGTAGTAGTGGCTACGGTGATTCCCCTTTTTGACCAGGGTGATGCCTTCAAGGGCTCAATATCACTCAATCAAGGCGTGGAAATTTCATCATCGATCACCATCGATCATAAAAAAGTCTACGCCCGCTTGATAGCAGCGCTGTTCGGCGGAGAGAGCCAATAATGAATAGTAGGTTGGAGCAGCAAATTGACCCAGCCATGCGGATCAACGACAAACTCCCGCTTGTTTTTCAGAGAGCGGAGAATGATTGTAGCTTGGCATGCTTAGCCATGTTGAGTCAGTACCATGGCTTGAATCACTCACTAGCCTCGCTCAAGAGGAAATTCCCAGTTTCTTCGACGGGTTTATCGATAAAAGATCTCGTTGAAACAGGTGGCAAAATCGGTTTGCATCTGATTCCAGCTAAAGTCGAGTTCAAAAACTTAAAGGAGTTGAACCTTCCGGCAATTCTCTACTGGGGCAATGAGCACTTTGTTGTACTAAAAAGCGCAAGCCGTCGTGAAATCGTTATTCACGACCCTGCTGCTGGCTTAAGGAAGATCAAAAGCAACTCCGCAACTAATCGATATTCCAGCATAGCCATCGTAAATGATAAAGAGGGTGAATTTTCAATTCCAGAAGGGGGAAAGCTCAGCGCCAGGGACTTGTTCAAGGGCATCGAAGGATTGAGAAATGCCTTGATCACGATCTCCGTTCTTGCTCTAGGAAGTCAGATACTGATCGGCGCACAACCCATTTTCCTCCAATTCGCGCTGGATGAGATTATTTCAAAAAGAGACCTGAATCTCTTAGTGGTTTTAGCTATTGGGTTCTTCCTGGTGACTACCACCCAGATAGTAATCTCGTTATTGCGCGAGTTATTTATCATAAAAATTTCTACAATCGTCAAATATAACCTAAATACCAAAGTTCTTTCTCACCTCATCAGGCTCCCGTTCGCATACTACCAAAGCCGGAATACAGGAGACATCGTAACGAGGTTCAGCGTACTGGGAAATATACAAGGTACTATATATCAAAACGCACCAAGGTTATTGATCAACGCTCTCATGCTGGTTATCAGCTTGACAATTCTGCTCAGTTACAACCTTCCTCTCGCCGCGCTGGCGATCGCCTCCTCGCTTGTATCCATAGTCATCAGGATCCTTTTTTATCCAAAAAGACATGCCCTGTTGACGGATATTCAAGTATCCACCTCGAATATGGCATCGACGCTCATGGACATCATTCGGTCCTATAGAGCCATTAAAATTTTTCAGATGGAAACATCACGAGCAGAAAAATGGCAGGATTTTTATCTGGAATACTTGACAAACAACGTGAAGCTAGACTCCAGAATCCTGTATTTTTCTACTTTAATCGACGCCGTCACCAAACTGGACTACCTGATTACCCTCTGTCTTGGCGTTATCATAGTTTTAAACGATCTTATGTCGACCGGGATGTTGATGGCATTTCTGTCTTTTAAACTTATTTTTTCGACCTCCGCAAATGAATCTCTTGAGGCCATTCTTAAACTAAAGCTATTGCGGGTGGATTTAGATCGGGTGGCGGATATCGTCCTTGCAAAGAGAGGGGACCAATTACGTTCTCCTACCGCCGATGATCTCTTCAGCCATGATCTTAAAACAAGTACGGGGCCTTGCAGCCTGGAAGTCGCCCACCTTGCCTTCAAGTACGTGCCTGATGGAGACTACATATTCAAAGACGTCAATCTGTCCGTTGTACCTGGAGAAAGAATTGCGATCGTGGGGCCTAGTGGCTGTGGCAAAACCACATTACTCTCCTGCTTGATTGGTATTCTCTCTCCCGTTGAGGGAACAATTACAGCTGATGGCTGCGCCATTATTACTTCCGCACACTACCGGGACATCCTTTCCGCTGTCTTTCAAGATGACCTGCTTCTCGATGGCACTATTCTCGAAAATATTTCCTGCTTCTCGTGGAAGATAGATATCGAGCATGTATACCATTGTGCCAGCGCTGCTGATATCCATGCGGACATTCTGCGTATGCCGTTGGGTTATAACACTCCTGTTGGCGATTTGGGTTCGACCTTCAGCGGAGGACAGAGACAAAGGATTTTCATTGCAAGGGCACTGTATAAGCGACCAAGGCTACTAATTTTCGATGAAGCGACGAGCCAACTGGACGAAGCCACCGAGTTGCGGGTTATTGGCAACTTAAAGAAAATCAAGTGCACCCAAATCTATGTAACCCACCGCCCCGGCGTAGCTAGTGCCTTGGACAGGGTGATAAAAATGGAAAATTTTGGATGAAAGCGCTAAACAGGTGCCTCCCTCATGCTGCAATAAGCAAGAACGCAGAACAACCTAAAAATTTTGCGGTTCTATATATATGAAAGAGGCCCTGGCAGAACTTTGTCAGCTTCTAAAAGAGCAAGATGATTTGCACCAATTTGAACTTGTCTTCATACAAGATGGTGGCGCCTCATTCGAGTTTGGCCATTCCCCCTTACAGGATGCAAGAGATGATCTTCGCCGTGGAAAATTTAAAATTGGTTGTCTAGCAAAAATTTTGATTTCCGGTGCTTTCGTTCATTTTGACAGATCGAAATATAACTCATTTTCTCTTGAAGCCCCCATCAACAAATATTTATCTGGCAATGCTTCTAGGGAAAGCAAGTGGGATGATTCATTTGAAGCTGTCAGCATGGCCCAACTTCTGTGCCATGCGTCCGGGATAGATGATTTTTTTGTTTCTCTCTTGGAATCGACGGAGGTGTCAGATCGCGAAGTAGTGAATCAAATTTTCAGGGAAGGCTTTATTTTTCCACCCAGCAGCAGGCAGTCATATTGTAATTTGGGCTACTTACTCCTGGTTTTTGCCATTGAGCGGATCACAGGAAAGCGTTGGCTGGCATTTCTAAATGAATTTTACGGAACGGATTTACAGATAGCTGAAGGCGAAAACGACAAAACCCTACAAAGATCGGGGAGTAACGCCTCCATGAAATCGCAAAAGCATCCGCGTAGCAAGTGCGCGCAAATGCTTTCTGCGGTGGTTGGGCATAACCTCTACCTCTCCAGGAGCGATATGAAGTTGATCTTGGGATTTTTAGTGAGCCGCATGGGGGATGATGACGAACAAGACGACTTCCATGCAATGACAGAAAGCCTTGCCTGTGTCAATTCTAATAGAGTATTTAATGGGCACGGCTGGTATAAAGTGAGGGGCAACCTTCATTACCAATCCATTGGTTCTCAAAAAGAAAAGGGCACCATCATCGTGGATCGGAAAAAGAAATATGCTCTTGGCTTCTTGGGAAATGGCGAAGGCAAGCGCTGTAATTCATTGATTATTTCCTGCCTGGCAAAAGAAGAGTTTGATCCCCGGAAATTTAACATAGGCCCCTTGCCAAATAACACCAAGCCATGGAACTTCTTTTTAGGGAATTTCAAGGGAAATGGCTATAAATTTTATATTGAGCACGAAGAAGGACTGGGGCTTTATGCCAGACATACCAAAATTAATATACCTGGAATAAGTGAACCAACCGCATTGCTACAATTCAGCGATTTCATTCTTGTCGCTAAGACAAACACCGTTGGATGGCCCTATGATTCCAGGCAGATTACCTACATACAAGAAGCGGACGATAGCCCTCCCCTTTTTATACGAATAGGCAGCACTATTCTGGCGCGATGTTGACCTGAATCAGAATACACGAATCTCTCTTGCATGTGCAGTTTAGTATTACGAAGGCGGAAGCTCCAATGCCTTTTCAATCAAAGCCACCTGCTTTTTTAATTCCGGGCATGAATAGAGCATGGATATTGACAGGCTGACATGAAATCTCTGCTTTATCGAAAATTCGAGCTGCACAACAGCCAACGAATTCCCTCCCAAGTGAAAGAAATTGCTTTCGGTCGTTATTGCATCAATGGGGATACAAAGCAACTCGCTCCAGATGTTTCTTAGTTCGGCTTCATTGGTATTCACGGTCATGATTCCCGCATCAATCGTCAGTAAATTTCGTGAAATAGCGGCTGAGCAAGGTCAAAAAATAGCAATTACGACCAAGCTCCGCTCGATAAGCTATACAACATTGGATGAGTCTTCTGAGCGCCTGGCGCGCTACGTACTACTGCTCATGGGAATCGTAAAGGAACCCGTGGCATTGATGTACAGACATTCCGAAAGCCCCATAATTGCTCAACTGGCTGCTCTCAAGGCAGCGAAAAGCTATTGCCATATCGATGACAGGCTGAGGCCGGATCAGCAACAATTTATTGTGTCAGATCTCTCCGCCAGATATCTGTTCTGCGATTCGGCCAGCGAGGAAGCTGCACGGGGCCTGGCCCAGGCGTACCCCACCCTGACCGTGGTTAACACGGATATGCTTGAGCTAATGAACTGCGCAGCGGCTCCAGTTGCCCCGCCTGTGGACCTCGACGATGCCGCTCAGATCGTCTACACCTCAGGTACGACAGGCGTGCCAACGGGCGTGGTCCTGCCTCATAGATATATTTTGTCACTCGCGCGAAGCCACTATTTCGACTTCGCCCTTCAGCCGAGCGATGGTTTCTCTAATTTATGCCCTCTGTGGGCCGCGTCCAGTAGTTCAGAAATCTACGGGGCTCTGTTGAATGGCTGCTCCCTTCATCCATTTTCGGTAAACGATGAGGGCATTGCCGCCTTCCACAGACGAATCAACAACGAAAGAATCAGCGTTATCACTGCCGCGCCCGCGCTGTTTCGAGCACTATTCCCGGAGGGGGTGGATGTAAAGTTGTTCGACTCGGTGCGCCTGGTGAAGCTTGGCGGCGACCGAGTGACACGTACCGAGTTTGACATTTTTTGTCGCTGCTTCAGAGAGCCCTGCCGGCTACGGGTAGCTTATGGCTCTTCTGAGTTCATGCAGGTGACGCAAAACATCGTCGGCAAGAGCTACGCCTTTTCCGGCAATATTCTGCCCATCGGATACGCGATGGATGACTGCGAAGTGCTTATTGTTGACCATGAGAGAAATGAGGTCTCCATGGAAATCCAAGGTGAAATAGCCGTAAGAAGCCGCTCCTTGAGCCTGGGCTATTGGCGTCAACCACAATTGACGAATGAACGGTTCGTGTACGACCATCTCGTGGTCGGGATGAGAACTTATTACACGCGAGACATCGGTTATCGCGACACCAGTGGATGCTTTCACTATGTCGGGAGGACGGACTCGCGAGTGAAGGTGTACGGGAAAATGGTATGGCTTACCCAGGTTGAGAATTCCATTGCGGACATTCCCGGTGTAAAGGCTGCCATTGTAACGACTATCGACAATCAATTACGCGGTGCTGAAATCGCCGCATGCGTGATTTCAGACGATGCCGACATCACCGGCCCTGCAGTGCGCGTGGCTCTGATGAAGGTTTTAGCAATGGAAGCGATTCCGACGCAGTTCTATTTCACGAATGATATGCCGCTGCTGCCAAATAGCAAATTGGACCGGAGCGAGGTAAGACGTCGCCTTCTCGCCAAGTTTGGATAGAGACTACTTCGGAAGATGCTCCTATGAAACAGATATCCACTGACAGTAATCGTCGCGATTTTCTGACCAATGCGGCGCTGGCAGGCATGGGTAGCATCGTGGCGTCCTGTTCGGGGGATGCCGGTCAGCAAGCGGTCCCCGACGGGATTGCTCTGCAGTTTCTTTTACCTCTACCACCAACCAGCCTTACCTTCGCTCCCGAACTCGTGGCGGATGCGGGTGGTTTCTTCAGGGAGAATGGTTTGGCGGTAAGCCTCGACGTAGCCCGTAGCTCACCACAGGCCATCCAGTTGGTTTTGGCAAGGCAAAGCATTCTTACCCGCATAACGACGATCGAAGGCATGCTGATCGCTGCTAATCAAAACGCACCGATCGTCAACGTCGGTATGCTGGCCAAAGGCTCCACGATTCGGTTTGTTTCCAGCAAGGAGATGCCGCTCATGGCTCCCGCCGACTTCTCAGGCAAAACGATTGGCATTCCATCGAAAGGCGGCTCCAGTGAGCATGAGCTCGACTTGTTCTTGAAGTCTTACGGGGTTGACCCGGCCTCAGTACGAAGAGAAGTGGTTGGCGTTACGCCAAGTGCCTTTAACTTAGTTGAACAAGGATTGGTCGCTGCCTATGCCGTCAGCATAGACACGGCGGAACTGGTTCGGCAGCAAAAGGAGGTCGAGGTGCTTGATCCCACGGCTTTCAGTGCGGCTTGTGGGCAGTTTTACATGACTTCACGCGCCGGCCTTGCAGAGCATGAAGAGAAAATTGTCAGATTCCTGGGGGCTATTCATCAAGCACTGGAAGTCATGATCGATGATCAGGATTTCACCATGACGCTCAACATTCTCAGAAGCAAATATTCCTTCGCAGCCTTGGACGATGACGCGACAGCAAAGAGGTGCCTGCGCGAATACATGAACATATGGGCACCAACCGGATCGAGTGATCTGCTGATAACCACGTCGAATCGCTGGGATGACGGATACTCCGAGCTGGTCAACGCCGGGCTTGTCAGCTCCTCAGCAACACCAAGCGATTGGTTCACCAACAGCTTGGTTGAAAAGGCAGATCGCGGATAGAAAAACCCTATGTCTCGAATCCGATTCCGCGGTGAAAAGGGAGATGAAAGTGACGCTGTATGCCCTGGGCCCACAATAGATGCGCAACGCAAGCGCCAGGAGGCACGCGCGGCGCCGGCAGAATTGGAGCTACAGGGAGTAAGCAAGGAATACAACAGCAGCAAAGGAGTGGTGATGGCGCTTCGCGACGTATCCCTGTCCATCAACCGCGGCGAATTCGTGGCCATAATCGGCGCATCCGGCTGTGGCAAGACCACGCTCCTACGTCTTCTCGCGGGCCTCATTACCCCCACACGGGGCGAAGTGAGCGTCAGAGGACGGCCCTTGTGGCATGAAGGCAAACGTGACCCGCGGGTAGCTGAGGCAATCGGCGTGGTATTTCAGGACGCCAATCTGTTTCCCTGGTATACGGTTGAGCAAAACATCTTCTTGCCAATGGTGTTGCGTGGCGCTGCCCGGCATGAGTGCATCGACAGAGCGCAAGAGTTGTGTCGTCTTGTCGGCCTCCATGGCTTTGAGCGCTCTCACATTGCCGAGCTTTCAGGCGGCATGCGGCAGAGGGTGGCGATCGCGCGCGCCTTATGCCTGAAGCCTTCCATCCTTTTGATGGACGAGCCCTTTGGTTCTCTCGATGCCATAACAAGGGAAAAAATGAACGTTGAGTTGCAGGCGGTCATTGCCACCACCGGCGCCACGGTGGTGCTAGTGACACACTCAATAACGGAAGCCGTCTTTCTGGCGGACCGCGTGGTTGTCCTCTCACCCAGGCCCGGTGAGATTCAGGTGGTGCATCAGATCGATTTCCCCCGCGAGCAAAAGTTGGATATGCAATCCAATCCCCTTTTCAACCTTGCGATACAGGCCCTGCGCCAAGCACTGCGAGCGGACGGAGAGAAATGACCAGACGTGGAATCGACCTTGCACTCGTGGCCCTCCCGCCAATACTTACCCTTGTCGCAATCTTGATTATCTGGGAAGTATCAATACCCGTTTTTGGAATTTCTCCTTTTATCCTGCCCCAGCCGGAAGCTGTTTTTGAGCGTTTATCCGCATTGTTGAAAGAGCGCGATTTCTGGCGCATGCATGCAGCGACAACGGTTCTGGAAATACTCAGTGGCTTTTTCATCGCCCTGGCAACGGGGTTTGCAGGGGGAATGTTGTTCGGCAAGCTTCCCTGGCTAGAGCGTGCGTTAAGGCCATCCCTGCTTACGTTGCAGGTCGTTCCAAAGATTATCTTTTTGCCAATATTGATCATCTGGTTTGGCTTCGGCATGACGTCGAAAGTCATTTTCGCCGCAGTACTCAGCTTCTTCCCCATCATGCTCAATGTCCTCCTTGGCCTGAAATCCGTGAATCCAGGACATCGGGACGTCATGCATGTGTTCAATGCCGGGCGATGGTCCATGTTCCGATTCGTTGAATTGCACAGCGTTCTTCCCTACCTGATCGCCGGGATGGAAGCGGGGATCGTTTTTGCCGTTATTGGCGCGGTAGTCGGTGAATATCTGGCGGGAAGCGAGGGCTTGGGCTATCTGGTCGTAATCGCCATGAATTCACTGGATACGCCAGGGGTTTTCGCGGTCCTGATCGTATTGACCCTCGTGAGTTATGCACTGGCGCTGGTAGTGGGTTATGCAAAACACGTACTGATTCCGTGGCATGACTCGATGAGATGATGCTGTCCTGGCCTACTCTGCCGACGACCTAGCCCATGAGTCTTGGTATTCAACAGAACGAAGAGGCTCCACCAATCCATCTGGGGAATTGTGGCGAACTGTCTAGTTCGGTTTATTTGGGGCGAGAGGGGAGAACAAGTTCGGACAAGTTGGACGCCGTTCACCAGACTGAGCGGTCGTTCCTGAAGAATCGGGCATGCAAAGCCCGACATTACTTGGCCTCGGTTGATAAGAAGAAAAAGCCATCCGATGCGCCCCCGCGCATCGGGGCATGATGCGCAGTCTCTTGCGACTCTCAAACTGCCTTTATCTCCCCTCCCCGGGGCCATGTAGGTCTGCGCGGCCACGGATAAAAACAACAATCCGAGCAGAGGACGAGAGCATGCCGAAGACGCCACAAGCCACAAGCCACAAGCCACAAGCCACAAGCCACAAGCCACAAGCCAC
>JAITWP010000233.1 GCA_031285365.1 Azoarcus sp. | reverse complement strand
GGCGCGCGTGGAGATTGCGCTGGCGTTCGTGCTGTACGTGGCGGCTGTGGGCCATGCGCGCGCAACCGCGCCATCGCGGCAAAAGCGGGGATGACTCGAGCCCGCCAAATGAACGCCAGTACCTTCTAAAACGTTGATGATTAAAATCACATTGGCTCCCAGCCTGCGGTTCGACAACAGACCAGGAGAAGGTTAAAATATCAACAGGTATCACTAGGTGTTATGAGATCACTATGGCAACCTCACTCAAGATCGACGACGCGCTGAAAAGTCGCGTCCAGAACCTTGCCATCCGGCGGCGGCGCACGCCTCACTGGATCATGCTCGAAGCCATCCGGCAATACACCGAACGCGAGGAAGCGCACGAGAGTTTCGTGCAGGAAGCCCTGGCATCCTGGACGGACTATCAGGAAACCGGGCGACATCTGACGGGTGTGGAAGTTCGTGCTTGGCTGAACACTTGGGGCACGGATGCCGAAACGCCGGTGCCAGAATGCCGCAAGTAATCGTTACGGAAGCCGCCGCACAGGGGTTGGAGCGGTGCCGAAGGTTCCTGGCCGCCAAGGCTCCCGCAGCGGCCAAACGGGCCAGTCAGGCCATCGAGCGCCAATTCTTGTTGCTTGAATCTGCTCCCGACATTGGCCGACCTTATCTCGAAATCCCTGGCCTGCGCGAACTGCTGATCGCCTTTGGCGACTCGGGCTACGTTGCTTTGTATAGGCACAATCCAGGTGATGGTTTTGTGTATGTTCTGGCCTTCCGGCACCAAAAAGAGGCAGGTTATAAGTCTGTCTCTACATCCTCACGTAGCCGATAGCTCAGACTAACGAAACGGGGCTCGACAACTCCCCGGCGCTGGTTGATGAGAACGGTAAGCAAAAAACAGAAGTTACAGAGCAGGTTGAGGAAGCGGGGGATTTCCGGAGGAATTTCCCGCCGGGCCTCTTCTTCCACGCGCACGAGGCAACGCAGTGCCTTCTTGGCAGTGGATCGGGCCTGATGCAGTTCCGGCACGGGAGCGAGGCCGCGCGGGAGGACAAAACTTTTCAGGCGATCCGACTCCCTGGTTTCAATTTCCTGCCGGAAGTGGTCGTAGCGTGAGTGGAGCCAGTCGAGATCGGCTTCGGTGACGGCGGGCTTGCCCCGGATGGAACCGTTGGCGTGCAGGGCAAGCGCCTGGAGGCGGTCGAGGTCGGGCACGAGATCGATCAGGGCTGCGTCCGTCTCAGCGGCGGAGAGCGCCATGCCGAGTTGGGCGCAGAGTTCATCGGTCGATACCTCGTAGTCGCATAGCCACGAAATGTCATAAATGTAGGTGTAACAGAGTTCAGAGCGGTTTTTGGTGAGTTTCATGGGGCAGGATGATGGGAGGAGAGTGGGCCAGATCGACGTGAATGGGAACGCCGAATGCGTCCGACAGGGCGGTTTCGGTCAGAACGGCTTCGGGCGGGCCAAAAGCGTGGATGCGGCCCTGTTTGAGCAGGCAGAAACGGTCACAGTAACGGGCAGCCAGCGCGAGATCGTGAATGGCAAGGATGACTCCGCGCTCCCCATTGGCGTGTTGGCGCAAGGTATCCATGATCTTTGCCTGATAGTAGAGATCGAGGCTGGCAGCGGGTTCGTCTGCGAGGATGAGGCGCGGTGTACCCGCCAGCACCCGCGCGAGCCAGACCCGCGCCTGTTCACCGCCGGAGAGACGGTCGATGCGTTTTTTCGCCATTGCCTCGATGCCGGTTTCCTGCATGGCTTCTCGAATGATTGCCTCATCGCGGTCATGCCAGGGCAACCGTCCCAAGGCAACGATTTCTTCGACGGCAAGCGCCCAGGCGCTGTCGCAGAATTGCGGCAGAAAACCGATTTGCCGCGCCCGGTCGACGTTGCTCAAGTTGTGCAGGGGAGTGCCCGCGAGGCGGATGTCGCCTCTGGAGGGGAGGAGTCCGGCCAGACTTTGAAGCAGGGAGGATTTGCCTGCGCCGTTGGGGCCGATGACGCCAAGCATCTCACCAGGGGGTAGAGTGAAGGAAACCCCTGCAAGGCGGTTCGGGAGTGTCAGGTCGTGGACGTCGATCAGAGCCATTCTCTACGCTCTTTCCAGATGAGCCGGATGAAAATGGGCGCACCGATGAAGGCGGTGAGGACGCCCAGGCGAATCTCACGACCCGGCGGCATGAGGCGGACGACAATGTCCGCAAGCAGCACGAGCATTGCGCCAATGGCAGCAGCGGGCCACAACAGGTGATCCGGCCGGTTTTTCGCCAGGGGTCTGGCCAGATGGGGCGCGATGAGGCCGACGAAACCGATGTTCCCGGCAGTTGCCACAGACGCCCCGACCAGAATGGCGGCCCCAAGGACGATGATGCGCCCCCCCCGCCGGACATTCAGCCCCAGGCTGGTCGCGACCTGTTCGCCGAGGGAAAGGGCGGCGAGCAGCGGGCGTTGCTGCCAGATGAGCATCCCGCCAATGATGAGGGCAGGCAGGAGAAAGACGAGATGCGCCATGCCGCGTTCCGAGACGGAACCGAGCAGCCAGAAGACGAGTTCCTGCATGGCAAAGGGGTTTGGGGCAAAGTTGAGCACGGCGGCAAGCGCCGCGCCGGAGAGGGAGGCAACGGCGAGTCCCGCGAGCAGCAGCAACGCGGGCCGCCCCGATCCGGCAAGCCAGAGGGTGAGCAACAGGGTGAGTCCCGCGCCGATCAGTCCGGCCAACAAAGGGGCAAAAACGCCCAACCCCGGCAGAAAAGCGAAATAGAAGACGAAAGCGGCGCCCAGGGCCGCGCCCTGGCTTGCGCCGGTCAGGCTTGGGTCGGCGAGGGGGTTTCGCAGCAAGCCTTGCAGGGCCGCGCCGGACAATCCCAGAGCCGCGCCCACGGAGAGGGCAAGCAGGGTGCGCGGCAGGCGGATTTCTCCCATGACGAGGGCGGAAATCCCCGGTTGCCCGATCAGCCAGTCGAACAATCCGCCCAGCACGGGAACGGATGCGGAGCCGATTGAGAGTGACAGGAAGAAAACCGCCAGCAACCCCAGGAAGAGCAGAACATTTGTTGTCGGAATGGCGCGTGCCGTGAGCCTCATGGCGTGTGTGCCCCGTGTTTTTCTTCACCTTGGCGGGCAAGGCGATCAAGTTCCTCTATGAGTTCCCAACTCCAAGGCCCCGGGCATTGCCAGCGCCAGTAGTCGGTATCGAGCCGTAGCGGGGCAGGGGAGATCGTCCGCCACAGGGGATGTTCGGCAAAGGTGTTTGCCAGCGCCGCGCCGGAAGGAGCCGCCCATAGCACGGCATCCGGTGGATTGCGGGCGATTTGTTCGAGATCGAGCCGGACACGGCCGCTTTCGGTCAGGTAGTTTCGCCAGCCGGAACGGGTCAGGATGGCCTCCTCAAAGGTGTCGCGTCCGGTTCCAATGGCGTTTGCACCGAGCAGCAACAGGCGCTTTCCGCTGGACGGACGTTCTGGCGGCATGTCACCGGCACGCTCGGGCGGTAGTCCCACATAAGCAAGGAACAGGCGTTCATGGTCGCGCACTTCTTCGAGCGTAGTGGCCAGCGGCAGGACTTCGACCCGAAAACCCAGGCGGCGCAGTTGCTCACGCAAGCCAATGGCAGCGTATTGTCCGACCAGAATGAGATCCGGCTTGTGAAGCGCGATGCTCTCCAGGCTCCCGTCGTGGGACGGCCAGGAGCCTTTCATCCAGGGAGCGGGGTGAAAGGTCTTCGAGACGCGTTGCATCGGAGAGAGCGCCTTGATGCGCTCCTGCTCGACATGCAGGGTCAACATCCAGTCCGTGCATAAATCCAGCGAGACAATGCGTTGAGGCACCGGGGCCTGTGAAAAGGCTGCCGGTGCCATGAGGAAAGCGAGGAGGGCGATGAAGCCTTTCACTTCTCAATCAACGCAGTGAGTAGCGCAGGCCGATGAAGGCGTTGAAGCCATAGGTGTTGTAGTAGCGTGCCATTTCGTATTTCTTGTCGAACAGGTTGTTCAGGCGGCTTTCCAGACGCAATTCGGGCGTGAGCGCGTAGCTGGCAGTGAAATTGACGAGGGTGTAACCGCCAAGGATGTCATTATTGCTGGGCAAATCATAGCGCCGTCCGACGGCGACAGCCTCAAGGCCGGTTTCGAGTTTATTCCAGGTGTGAGTAAGCGAGACCGTCGCTGTGTTACGGGCGCGACGGGCAAGCTGCTTGTGCAGGGCATTGCTGCTTTTGTCCTGGGCATTCAGCCAGTCATAGCTGGCGTTCAGTTGCCATGCGCCGAAAGTGCCACGATAGGTAAACGTGACGCCCTCAAGCAGCGCCTTGGCGGTGTTTTCGTTCCGGCCATTGGGAGAGGGCGTGGGGTGCCAGACAATCAGGTTCCTGACGCGATTGTGGTAGTAGATGATGGAGGCCAGATGCGCGCCTTTTTCCCACGTCAGTCCCGCTTCGGCGTTTTTCGCCTCTTCCGGTTTCAGGTCGGGATTGCCACCCCAGCCGGGACGGTAGAGGTCGACAATGGTCGGGGCGCGGAAAGCGGTGCCATAGGCAGCGTGCGCGCGA
Organism: Azoarcus sp.; assembly: GCA_031285365.1. Lineage (GTDB taxonomy): Bacteria > Pseudomonadota > Gammaproteobacteria > Burkholderiales > Rhodocyclaceae > WRNU01. The sequence continues at coordinate 488 of JAITWP010000233.1, read as the reverse complement.
AGAACCTCGTTCAACTGATACCCGTAGGAAATGCCGAAGGTGCTCTTGCCTCCGAATTCAGAATGTTTGTCGTGCCGGACGTTGGCTTGCCAGCGGTGGTCGCCGTGATTCGCCGTCCATCCGACCAGCGCGGAAGTATTGTGAAACTCCGGTTCGTGGTCATACAGAACCGGATCCCACCATACGGTTGGGTCGATACGCGGCCCGGTGGTCTGTTTCAGGCGTTCAACGACAAAAAGAGCGCGGCCCAGCGGCAAATCTATGTTGTTCTGCCATGTCCACTGGCCGTTTTTTGTCCGCGTCCGGGTCACACCGCCGGTAGGCACATACCAAGTGTTGTAATCATTGCGTGTATCTTCGGTTTCGCCATAAGAGATTTCGCTCTCCCACGACTTCAGGATGCGGTTACGGCTAAATAGCCGCCACTGTTCGATCTCGAAGCGTTCGCGATAGTCGTAATCGCCGTCCGAAGGCGTGACTTTACTCGG
>JAITWP010000304.1 GCA_031285365.1 Azoarcus sp. | reverse complement strand
CAATGACATGGCAGGCGGCTTCGACTTGGTAATCACTCACGCCAAAGACGCAGGCAAATTCGAAATTCCCTTTTCCCTGTCGGCTGAAACCTTCGCCTGGATCGTGGCTTTCTTCACGATGGCGTTTGGCTCCATCCCGCAGCAGGACGTTTTCCAGCGGGTCAACTCCTCGAAGAGCGAACGCACGGCAGTGTGGGGAACAACCCTGGGGGGAGCCTTCTACGTCATTTTCGCGTTTGTGCCGATCTACCTTGCCTACACGGCCCTGATGATCGACCCGGAGGTCGTGGCAACCGCTGCCGCAGGCGATGAGAAGATGCAGACGGTCATACCGGCGCTGGTCATGACAAAAATGTCGTTCGCCTCCCAGGTCATCTTCTTCGGCGCCCTGCTCTCGGTCATCATGAGTACCGCCTCGGGCACGCTGCTCGCTCCTTCGGTGACATTCTCCGAAAACGTGTTGCGCGGCTTCTACCCGAAGATGGACGACAAACAATTCCTGTGGGCCACGCGCGCCACCGTGCTGGTTTTTACCCTGATCATCACCCTATACGCGCTCCTTACCGATTCTTCCATCCACAAGATGGTCGTAAACTCCTACCGCATCACCCTGGCCGCCGCCCTTGTTCCCCTCGTCGCCGGATTGTTCTGGAAGCGGGCCAACAGCCTGGGTGCGGCCCTGGCCGTCGGTCTGGGGCTGTCGGTCTGGCTCTTCGGCGAGTTGCTGATTCATCTCGACGTCCTTTCCGATATGATCGAACCTCAGATATACGGGTTACTCGCAAGCATCGCGGGCATGGTAGCGGGCGTCGCCTTTGGCGCACCCGCTTCCCGGAAAATGAACCTGGACACGGCTCAAATATCCGACGAGCAGCAAGCCGAACCATCGACATGAATGACGAACGCCCCTGACCGGACATGACGACCACTGCCCAAAAGAAAATCGAACTCGTTTCTCCTGCCGGTGGTTTGCCGTCGCTCAAGGCAGCGGTCGACAATGGCGCGGACTGTGTTTACTTCGGTTTCAAGGACGCCACCAACGCCCGCAATTTCACGGGGCTCAACTTCGATCTTCCCCAGATCCAGGAAGGCATTGCCTATGCTCATCAGCATGGGCGCAAAGTTCTTCTCGCCCTCAATACCTTCCCGCTCGATTCCAACCAGTCGAACTGGACCGTAGCCGTCGACCGCGCCGCCGAACTGGGCGTCAACGCCGTCATCATGGCCGACCCCGGCCTCATGGCTTACGCAGCCCGCGTTCACCCCGAATTGCGCCTGCACCTGTCCGTACAGGGCTCGGCAACGAGCTTCGAGGCCATCAACTACTACCATGAACGCTTCGGCATCCAGCGCGCGGTGCTGCCTCGGGTACTGTCGCTCGCGCAAATCGAGCAACTCGTCGCCAATACCCCGGTGGAGATCGAAGTATTCGGCTTCGGCGGCCTGTGCGTGATGGTGGAAGGCCGCTGTGCGCTCTCTGCCTACGCCACGGGCAAATCCCCCAACTGTGACGGAGCCTGCTCGCCCGATGCCTTCGTGCGATGGGAACAAACCCCGCGCGGCGTGGAAACCCGTCTGAACGGCATCCTCATCAACCGCTACAGCGACGATGAACGCGCCAGCTACCCTACCCTGTGCAAGGGCCGTTTCACCGTCAAGGACGAAACCTATTACGCCATCGAAGAGCCCGCCAGCCTCAACACGCTGGAGATGCTCCCCGCGCTGGCCCGCGTGGGCATCTCGGCAATCAAAATCGAAGGCCGCCAGCGCAACCCGGCCTATGTCGCACAGGTCACAAAAGTCTGGCGTGCCGCGCTCGATGCGCTTGTCCGCGATGGCGAACGCTTCACGGCACAAGAAAACTGGATGGCCGAACTCAACAAGGTTTCCGAAGGTCAGAGCTACACCCTGGGCGCATACTACCGTCCCTGGAAATAAGCCATATAAGGGTATTGCGCAATGAAACTCTCCCTCGGCCCCCTGCTCTACCACTGGCCGCGCCAGCAGGTACTCGACTTCTACGAAGCCGTCGCCGCCAGCGACGTGATCGACATCGTCTACCTGGGAGAAACCGTCTGTTCGCGCCGCCACGAACTGCGCCTTGACGATTGGTTCGAGATTACCGCGCGAATTGCTGCCTCCGGCAAGGAAGCGATTCTCTCCACCCAGACGTTGATCGAATCCGAGTCCGACCTGAAGACCCTGCGCCGCATCGTCGAGAACCGGAATTTCCGTGTCGAAGCCAACGACATGGGCGCGGTACGGCTGCTTGCCGCCGCTGCTCGCCGCGACTGGATCGCCGGAGCCACGCTCAACGTGTTCAACCCTGCCACGTTGACCCTGCTCACCGATGACGGCGCAAACCGATGGGCCGCGCCGCCCGAAATGTCCGGGGCCAACATCGCCGAATTGCGCGCCGGACTACCCGCGCCCATCGAGACCGAAATTTTTGCCTACGGCCGTCTGCCGCTCGCCTACTCCGCGCGCTGTTTCACTGCCCGACACTACAACCTGCAAAAAGACGCCTGCGAATTCCGCTGCATCGAAGACGGTGACGGCATCCTCCTTCGCACACGCGAAGGCGAGGCTTTCCTGACCCTCAATGGCATCCAGACCCAATCCGCGCGGGTCTACAACCTGCTCGGCGACCTTCCGTTCGTCTCAAACCACGCCGAAATCCTGCGCATCAGCCCACAAAGTGCGCACACGCTGGAAATCGCCTCCCTGTTCCGCGAGGTGCTCGACAAACGCATCACCCCGGCAACCGCCTTCGAGGCCAGCCTCGCCCTGATGCCGGAAGCCCCCTGCAACGGCTTCTGGCACGGGCACGCAGGGCACGAACAGGTAACACCCGAGACAGCCGCCGCACCATTCCCCTCTATGGAGGGGTGCCCCGAAGGGGCGGGGTGGTTGCCCGGTCACGC
>JAITWP010000262.1 GCA_031285365.1 Azoarcus sp. | reverse complement strand
CCGAGGCGTCGTTGTCGAGAACGTTGCCCGGGAACGTGTCGCTGCCTTCCACCACCGTGTACTGGTCGTCTACGACAACAGGGGGCTTCTGGGGCGGCTCCGGCACATTCACGGTCACCGTCGCCCAACTGAAGCTGCCGTCTGCATCAACGAGCTTGTACTGGATACTGGTCGTGCCCGTGAAGCCCGGTTTCGGCACAAACTCGAAGGTGCCGTCCGGTTTGAACCACCACTTGTGGCCATCAGCGGTGGTCAGCGTCGCCGTGACCGGGTTGTAGCTGCCCAAGGCAACTTCAGGCGACCCTGCATCCGCTCTCAGCGCACCGACCATGTTCTGCAATCCGGGTTTCACCAGATCGGTATCGTCCTTCGAGAACTTGTCGTTATCCAGAACGTTGGCCGTGAAGCGGTAGGCCGCGTTCTCAACGGGGATGTTGTAGTTGTCATCAACCGCAGTTGGCACCGTGTCGGTGATGGTGATTTCTACCTTGACAGGGTCGCTCAGATTTCCGTCGGCATCTTTCCCGATGTAGTAGAAATGATCGATGGGGTCAACACCACTGCTGTGATCACTCACCGGCGCGGAGTAGAGGAACCTGCCGTCCGGGAGAATCGTCACCGTCCCGTTCAGCGCAGTCGTGAACTTGAAGCCTTCGGCCGGTACATCATATTCCACACCCAGCCATATCACCTTGGCTACCACGCTGCCTGCCGGGTCGTTGTCGAGCACGTTGCCCGGGAACGTGTCGCTGCCTTCCACTACCGTGTACTCGTCGGGTTGAGGCGTGAGCTGCTCACCGCCGCCGCCACCACCACCGCCACCGCCGGAAGCGGAAAGATCGAGCCACTGGAAAGGACCTTCACCGCGGAACACTGCGGTTCCAAACTCGTTCGCTGCCGGATCGACCGGCTCGACGATGCGCTCCAGCATGACGAAACTGTGCGGACGGCTGCCACCGCCTCCACCGGCTTCAGGCGGGGGAAGTTCTTCGCCTCGCTGGAATCGCTCGATGATCTCGGCAATGGTTTCCGGATCCATTTCGGCCTCGTCGGTCGGAATGTTCTCCGCCATGGCGAGTTGCAGCGGGCCGTCGATAAAGTATGACGGAGAGCCATCACCAGGAACCACCTCTACGTGGCTGCTTGGATCGGCAACGAGAATTTCGCCGTTATGGAGGGAGTCACCAGGCATGAGGGAGCGGACGTCACCGTCCGGACCACGCGCAAAAGCCTGACCTTCTACTGAATTGACAGAAGCAACGACTTGATCCGGTCTCATTTCTCTTTCTCCTGAAAAGCCCTTTCGTAGTTTGTTCGATATGGCCGCACGGGGCAGAATTTTTCAGACGATGCCCATCGCTTCGTTTATGACACGCCAAATGAAGCCGACAACCATCCCATGGTGCTGCAAGCGTATAAAGTACCGGGGGGAAAAAGAATTGTACCGACGTACATATTCATGAAGAAAGTCACGGACCCTCTCCCGGCCCTTTGGGCCACTTCTCTCCCTCCTGCGGAAAAGAGACAGGGAAGAGGGCCTGACGCAGATTCAGATCAAATGATCATCATCACCAAGCAACTGCAATCCCTGCCTCTGTCTGCGGTGGTCACGCCGTTGCAGCAGCTTGGTTTGTGCGGGCAAGGGCAGATCGGTGAAACGGATGACGCCACGCTCGATCAGGAGGTCGATGACGTCTTCGAGCACGCGCACAAAAGACAGATCGGAATCGCGCAAGACGTTGCCTGCACTTTCCGTCAGTTCCTCGATGAAATCCAGCACTTCCGGGGCATCACCCGGCAGGACGCTCCAATCGGAGGAATTCGTGCGGTCGTCAGGGTTGTGACTGAGCGTCACGATGCGCCCGTCAGCGTTTTTTCTGGCGTAGATGGTCGTACTCATTTCTCTTTGTTGCCCGTCAGGCGCAACGCCAGTTGCAGGCGGTCACGTACACCGAGTTTGGTAAAAATGGCTCCCAGGTGCGCCTTGACCGTGCGTTCGGTAATTCCGAGAACACGCGCGATTTCCTTGTTGGATCGCCCGGAAACCACCTCGTGGGCCACTTCAGTCTCACGCTCCGAGAGTTCCCCTGGCAGTTCGTCTACCCTGGGCAGGTTCTTGTTGACGACGCCAATCAGCTTGGACATCAGGGCTGGCCCGATCCAGTACCCCCCCCGGCTCACGACCTGGGCGACTTCGCGAAATTGCTCCGGCGACGACCAGGCGTGGCAGTAGCCACGCGCACCGGCAACCATCGCCGACATGGCCTCGCGCTCTTCGGGAATGTTGGAAACCACGACCACGGGCGTATCGGCAAAATGTTGCAGCGCCTTGCCAAGCAATTCTTTCCATCCGGGCGCAACCGCGCTCAACCAGACGATATCTGTCTTTATCCGCGCAGAAACAGCCACGTCCCAGGTGAAGTAGCCACCATCGGCAAAAGCATCCCGCCAGCGAGGCGAGGGTGTCACTGCACCAGCCACGAGAAACAGATTGCGCATCATCTCTCCGTCATCGCGTTTGCCTTCGCCCGCAGCACGGGTTTAAGGAGATAGGAAAGCACGGTCTTCTTGCCGGTCAGCACATTGACTTCAGCCACCATTCCGGGCGTGATCACGATCCTTTTTTTACCGTTGCTTGAGGCGGAATTTTTGCCCTCGCCCAACATGGCTGTGTCTGTCTGCACTTTTATGAGATAGAACGCATTGCCCTTATCATCCGTGACAGTATCAGCCGAAACCTGCGTGAGCGTGCCATCCAGACCACCGTATATGGCGAAATCGTAAGCGGTAATCTTGACCAGTACCGGCAGACCCTCGCGAAGGAAAGCGATGTCCTTGGGTTTGACCTTCGCTTCAATCAGCAATTTATCGTCCAGCGGCACGATCTCGACCAACTCCTGGCCCTGCGACACTATCCCACCGACAGTCGTCACCAGCAACCTGTTGACCTTGCCCCGCACCGGAGAACGCACCTCGGCCTGTTTGACCTTGTCCTGGCTGAGACCGGTTCCGGCGGCGACCGTGGCGAGCTCGGACGATGCTCTGGAATATTCCTCGCGCCACTCGTTACGCTTGTTGAGTTCGGCTTCCTGTACCTTGTTCTGGGCTTCGTTGATCGCGGCCCGCGCCCGCCCGATTCTTTCTGCGGCCTGCCTGCGATCACCGTCGAATTTTTCGATGTTCTGTTGCAACCGGATGATCTCGACCTCGGAAACCGCGCCAGAAGCCAATAGAGGTTCATTCTTTCTCAACTCTTCCCTGGCAAGCTTGAGACTGTTAAACGCCTGCATGTGCAACGCCTCGGTTTCCCTGAGTTCCTGCTCACGCTGTGTAAGCTGTTGCCGGACAATGGAAAAATGGGTCTCGGCCTCGGTACGCGAGTCCTGATACAACTTCAGTTCCTGGGCGGCAATGCTGGGATCGTGCCGGATCACTTCATCGGGCATGACGAACTCGCTACCCTCCGACAATGCCTTAAAACGCGCTACCCTCGCCACCAGACCGAGCCGTTTGGCATCCGCAGCGCCAAATTCGGCCACGAACCGTGATGGGTCAACCCGCAATAGTAATTGCTGTGGATCGACGACCTGGCCTTCATGAACCAGTATTTCGTCAACTCGTCCCGGGTCGAAGGCCTGGATGACCTGCATCTTCGATAAAGGAATGACCTTGCCGTCGCCGCGCGTCACTTCGTCGATCTCTGCAAATGCCGCCCAGGTCAGCAGCAATATCACGACAATGACGACAGTCCACAACAGCCACCGGGCGCGCACCGGTTCCCGTTGCAGTCGCGCCCAATCGGCCTCGTCACCCCAGTCCAGTTGCTGGGAATCCGGCAGAGAGGGCAGCAGGCGATCGAAAAAACGTTCGAAAAGGGGCCGCGCGGGCGCCTTCATCTTGCCCATTTGCTCGAACGCCTTGCGGGTACGCCGCATGGGATCCGAATTTGATTCAGGCTTGCCTACGCCCGACGGCATGCGCGTTTCGGGCTGCATGGAGTCCAGACCACTGCGCGGTCCAACCGGCCTGTTCATTTACCTGGCCCTCCCTACTTTGCCCTGGCGCAGAGCTTCGACGACCTGCGCCTTTGGCCCGTCAGCAACGACGCAACCGCCATCGATGACGATGATGCGATTGACCAGTTCCAACAATGGAGCACGATGCGTGATGACGAGCATGGTCTTGCCCTGCCCAAGTTCTTTGAGGTTACGCTTGATTTCTTCCTCTGTCGTGTGATCCATCGACGCCGTAGGTTCATCCAGCAACAGGATGGGCGGATCGTGAATGACGGCACGGGCAATGGCCACGCTCTGGCGTTGCCCGCCCGAGAGCGAGTCGCCACGCTCGCTCACCATCATGTCGAAGCCCTGTGGATGCGCATTGACGAATTCGCTCAAACCGGCAATGACAGTGGCGCGCAACACATCAGCATCCTCGGCGTGCGGCTTGCCAAACGCAATGTTGTCGCGCAGGGTACCGTAGAACAGCATCGGATCTTGCGGCACATAGCCGATATGGCGGCGCAATTCCGACGGATCGAATTGTCGCACATCGACGCCGTCGACCAACACCGCGCCGGATGACGGGCGATAAAGGCCGAGAATCAGCTTCTCCAGCGTAGTCTTGCCGGAGCCGACACGCCCGATGATGCCGACGTGCTCGCCCGCCTTGATGCGGAACGACATGCCATTCAGGGCTGAAATTTCCTGGAATGGATAATTGAAGACGACATCGCGGAATTCGATCTCACCACTCAGGTTTTTGCGGCTGATGAAGTTTGCGCCCTCGGGACGCTCGCACTCCCGATTCATCAGGTTGTCAGCCGATTCCAGCGAGGTAGCGGCAGTGTGATACTGCACGAGCAACCCGGCAATGCGCCCGATAGGCGACATGGCCCGCGACGAAAGCATGTAGCAGGCCACCAACCCGCCGACGCTGAGTTCACCCTCAGTGATCAGATAGACACCAATGAGCATCACTACCAGACTGACCAACTGGACGATCCAGTTTGCACCATTGGTGGCCGAAGCCGAAAGCAGGCGCAACTGCGTGTTGATCCTCGCCAGAAGCGCCGTACTCGTTTCCCACTGGTGTTGCACGGTGGCTTCCGCCCCCATCGCCTTGAGCGTTTCCACACCGACCAGCCCTTCCACCAGGGTGGCATTGCGCTGTGCTCCGGCGCGATAGGAGGTCTGCGCCAGATCATGCATCTTGCCCTGTACCGCCAGTGAATAGATCACCAGCACAGCGATGCCGAACACGAAGGGCAGCACCAGCGGCCAGGCGATCCAGCCGATGACGATGATGAAAACCAGCGCAAACGGCAAATCGACGAAAGCCGTCACTGTTGCCGAACTGATGAAATCCCGAACACTCTCGAAAGCCTTCATGGTGGCAGCGAGTGAGCCTGCCGATGACGGACGCGACTCCATACGCATGCCCAGCACACGTTCCATGATGTTCGCCGAAAGCTCCACGTCGATGCGGCTGCCCGCAAGGTCAACGAAATAGCCCCGCATCGTGCGCAGAATCATGTCGAAGAACAATACGATGAACACCCCGATGGCCAGCACCCAAAGGGTATCGAGGGCGCTGTTCGGCACCACGCGATCATAGACGTTCATCACGAACAGAGGCATCGCCACCGCAAACAGGTTGATGACGAGCGCGGACCACAGCACATCGCTGTAGATGCGCTTGTTGGCAGCAATGACGCTCCAGAACCAATGCCCGTTGCGTATTATCCTGCTGCCCTGTGGCGCGCGCGCATCGAACCGGTACTCCGGACGTACGTAGATCGCACTCCCGTCGTACTGTTTTTCCAGGCTCGAGCGATCCATCGTCACAGCGGCATCGCTGAGTTCGGGAAAAATCACCCGCCAGCGATTGCGGTGCGAGCTCATCTCCGTCACCACACAGGCAGCGCCGTTATTGAGCAGCAGTATCACCGGCAACAATGCCGGATTGATGTCATCAAGCGACGCAGCAACGATATTGCTGCGCATGCCGGCACGGCGCGCGGCGCGTTCGAAAAGCGACGGCGTGAGTCTGCCGTCTTTCAGCGGCAACCCGCTCACAATCGCGTCACGAGTCTGATTGCCGCCAAATACGCGCACCAGTATCAATAAACTATTGAGTAATGCGTCGACGGCAGAAGATCGATATGAATGCAAATCGGTATGCTGGACAGCTTCGGTCACGGAAAATCCCGTTGATAACAATCAAATAATGTCAATATTATCCGGACGCAATGCCGAAAAGTGAAAAATAGCGTGAATTCTACACGTCCGCCACTACAACGGCGCGGGAATACAGCTTGCGAAGGGTTGCC
>JAITWP010000256.1 GCA_031285365.1 Azoarcus sp. | reverse complement strand
GATGAAAGAAACCATTCTGATTACCGGAGCCAACGGCCTGGTTGCACGGCAGTTTGCAGAAAAATACTCCAAAAATTATGCCCTTAAATTTTTGACCCGGAAAAAATCCGGCGAAAATGAGTATGAATGGGACGTTGAAACAGGGTATGTGGATGAAAGGGCGCTGGAAGGGGTAGATTACGTTCTGCATTTGGCGGGCGCCAATGTGGGCGAAAAAAGATGGACGGAAAAGAGAAAACAGGAAATTGTTTCAAGCAGGGTAGATTCCTCTCAACTCCTTCTTTCAAAGCTCAAGGAAAACAATCACTCCCTGAAAGCCTATATTTCCGCCTCCGGAGTAGGGTATTACGGAAATCTTGCCACAGAGAAAATTTTTACTGAAGAAGACGATATTGGCGCCGACTTTCTGGCGATGCTTTGCGGAAAATGGGAGGATCTAGCCCATGAGTATTCATCCATCAGCCAACGAATTCTAGTCTTCCGGTTTGGGGTGGTTTTATCCGACAAAGGAGGTGCTCTGCCCAGGTTGAAAATGCCCATAAAATACGGATTGGGCGCCAACCTTGGCACAGGAAATTCCTGTCTTTCCTGGATTCATATTGATGATCTCTGCAAAATGATTCATTTTTCAATTCAACGGCAGGATATAAAAGGTATTTATAATGCCGTTTCTCCTGAAATCATCACAATGGATGGGGCAAATAGAAGCATTGCCCGTTCCATGAAAAAGCCTTTTTCCCTGCCCAACATTCCTTCCTGTCTGGTCAAATTGATTCTGGGCGAGATGTCTTCCCTTCTGCTGACAGGAAACAGGATCTCAGCAGAAAAAATACTCGATGCGGGGTTTGCTTTTGACTATCCGACGATGGAACAGGCTTTGAATTCCCTGAACCCAAAGCCTGTCCCAGGTTGATCCCTACAACTGCGGATTCAACCTCTCGCTTCCCGCGTGCAACTTGTTGAGCGCGTTCAGATAAGCCTTGACCGAAGCGACAATGATGTCGGTATCCGCCCCCTGCCCGTTGACGATGCGCCCGTCGCGCGTGAGCCGCACGGTGACTTCGCCCTGGGCATCAGTTCCGGTGGTAATGGCGTTGACGGAATAGAGCAGTAACTGGCTGCCGCTTTCGGCAATGGTTTCTATGGCCTTGAACGCGGCGTCTACTGGGCCGGAGCCAACCGCGCGGCTGTGGGTTTCCTTGCCGCCCGCGGAAAGGGTGACCTCGGCTTGCGGGGTTTCTCCGGTTTCCGAATGGAAGCGCGTCGAAATCAGGCGGAAGTGCTCCTGATCGGGCGAGACCATTTCATCACTCATCAAGGCATGGAGATCTTCATCGAAGATTTCATGCTTCTTGTCGGCCAGCTCCTTGAAACGGGCGAAGGCAATATTGAGCTGCTCTTCGGAACCGATCTCGATGCCGATTTCCTGCAAACGGACACGGAAGGCGTTGCGTCCGGAATGTTTTCCCAACACCAGCTTGTTCGCACCCCAACCGACATCCTCGGCACGCATGATTTCGTAGGTTTCGCGGCTTTTGAGCACTCCATCCTGGTGAATGCCCGCTTCATGAGCGAAAGCGTTCGCGCCGACGATGGCCTTGTTGGGCTGTACCGGATAGCCGGTAATCTGCGAAACCAGACGCGAGGCAGGCACGATCTGGGTCGTGTCGATGCGAGTCTGTACGGGAAACACATCGGCGCGGGTGCGCACCGCCATGACGATTTCTTCGAGTGAGGCGTTGCCCGCACGCTCCCCCAGTCCATTGATCGTGCATTCCACCTGTCTCGCGCCCTCCATGACGGCTGCGAGCGAGTTGGCAACGGCCAACCCGAGATCGTTGTGGCAATGCACCGACCAGACCACCTTGTCGGCATCGGGCACGCGCTCGATCAGAGTGCGCAGGGTGTTGGCGTACTGGCTGGGAATGTTGTAGCCAACGGTGTCGGGCACGTTGATGGTTCCGGCCCCGGCGCGGATGGCCTCCCCGAAGATGCGAACGAGAAAGTCGATTTCGGAGCGTCCGGCGTCCTCGGCGGAAAATTCGACGTCATCGGTATATTGACGCGCAAGGCCAATCGCCTTGACCGCCTGTTCGACCACCTGGTCGGGAGTCATCCGGAGCTTCTTCTCCATATGGATGGGACTGGTGGCAATGAAGGTGTGAATTCTCTTGCGTGGCGCCGGGGCAATGGCCTCGCCAGCGCGAGTGATGTCCTGTTCACTGGCGCGGGCCAGTCCGCATACGATGGATTCCCGAATGGCTCCGGCAATAGCGCGCACCGCCTCGAAATCGCCGGGAGACGCCGCCGGAAAACCCGCCTCGATCACGTCGACGCGCATCCGCTCAAGTTGGCGAGCGATACGCAGCTTTTCTTCCTGCGTCATCGATGCGCCCGGACTTTGCTCACCGTCGCGCAGGGTGGTGTCGAAAATGATCAGTGCGTCTTTCATGGTGTCGTTCCTGTGAAACCCGGAAAGGAGAATGAGGCTGTCGGAGCAGCGGTCAGCATAACAGCAAGTCGATCACACCGTTCGCCTTGCCTGTCATGGTTTGACACAAATCTCACCATGAAAACCCCGTTCATGCGGCACACAAACAAAAACCGCGCGGGCCGAAAATCCAGCCCGCGCGGCTTCGACTTCAAACAAGCTTCAGTTACTCTTTTTTGTTTTCCTTGACGTTCCAGGCACCGGTCACCGCGGCGCCCATAGATCCGTCAGCTTTCTGTTCCTTGACCTCGACCTTGACCTTGGCATAGGACAGGCTGACCGATTCCATCACCTGGGTTTCGGAATTTCCGCCCGACAGGGACACACCAGTGACGATGACATCACTCATCGTAACCTTCATGTATTCCTGCGAACCGTCACCCACCTTGCAGCACGACAATTCCACTTTTGGAATATGGTTGCCGCCCGCGCAATACATGAACAGGTTCGGAGAGGACTTGTCAACGTAATGCGTAAAGGAAAGAGTATCGAAATTGGCCTTGCCGACGCCCGAACCACCACCGGTGAAAGACGACGAAGACTGCGAAACCCCGTAACTGAAGCTGAGCACATCAATCCAGCCCTTGTGCTTGGAATCCTGGCTTTCGCCGTCGATACCATCAATTTTGATATAGATGTCTTGCTTTGACGACATGTTGTACCTGCCTTTTAAAAGGAGTTGAAAATATGATCACCTGCCTGTCATCGCCAAAATCCAGCGCGATTAACCGGCTCGTGGTCAAGTAAAAATCTCTGGAAATGCTTCCGCATTCTAGACAATGCAGAAGATGCTGTCAATATAGTAAATGATGTGGATATATTTAATGGTTGTAATGTTTGCGCATATTCTTTTTAGGTTTTCTGCGTTGCGCGTGGCGTAAAAACCCTTTCAAAAACAGTGCTTCCAGACCAGCTGCCTTGCCTGTGTTCAAAAACAATACGCCACTAAATTACCCGCAATTTCCAGTGAAATCGTCGCCAGAGTCCCTTTCCCCCCGCCTTACTTGCCTGTTCCTGCGGAAGCCTCGGCCAGTATCAGTTCCAGATCCGCGGCTGCGCGGTAACCGACGATACGCGTACCGTTAGTAAAAAACAGTACGGGCGTACCTGTCATGCGCAATTTCCTGCCCAGTTCCATGTTTCGATCAATAACAGAGCTATTACAATTGCGTGCAGCCGGAACTTTTCCGTTGACAATCCAAGATACCCATGCCGCGGCTTTGTTTTCGGCACACCAGATATGGCGCGATTTGGTAATAGAATCGTCTGAAAGAACTGGATAAAGAAACGTATAGATGGTGACATCCTTTACCTTTTCCAGCTCCTGTGTCAAATATTTGCAGTAACCGCAATTCGGGTCTTCAAACGTTACGATGACCCGGCGGCCGTTGCCGTTGACGCGCTTGATCGCCTGTTCCAGAGGCAGGGACTTAAAATCAATGCGGGCCAGTTTGTCGAGACGCTCCCCGGTCAAATTCCGCTTGGTCTTGGCATCGATGATATTACCGAGGATGAAGAAACTCACTGCATTGTCGGTATAGAACATCTCGCCGTTGTCGAGCACGACCTCAAAAAGCCCGCCTTGCGGGATACGGGTCACCGATTCCACTGTCGATTCGGGCATGCCGAGGAAAACCGCAACGCCTTTGCGCACCTTGTCCTCATTGGCACATGCTGTCGGAACAGTATGTATTCCAGCAACGGCTATCGCCAACAGAAGAAAGGCAACACGAAACGAACGGAAGGTAGAGGCCATGGTGATCTCCTGCCAGATGAACAGACATCCGAGGTTTATCAATGATGAGGGGGTTCCGGGTGGTGTGCTTCGGACAGGAAATCAATCCTGTGCATCAGCCGTCTAAATACGTCATCCGAAATATGACGATTTCGAGCGAGACACGCAATGGTTTCGCGTTCTGCCTTCAGGGCAACCTGACGCAGCTTGAGTTCGACACGATCCGCGTTGCGCAGGGATTGTCCGTCATCGACGACGTAAGGATTGTCGGCGAGCCGGTATCTGTAGCTCTCAACCACCCGCTGGGCAGCCTGGGTGTAAAGCCCGGTCTCATCGGATTCGTTCTCTGTCGACTTGCGACTGGCCTCCTCGACG
>JAITWP010000040.1 GCA_031285365.1 Azoarcus sp. | reverse complement strand
AATGCTCGGCCCGTGCTGACTTCATGCCGCAGAACGTTCCCCGGCGGGGAGCTCATGCCCCGCCGGGGAACGCCATTTGATCTCTACGCCATGTCACCGGCGCAGAGTCAATCGAACTTGAGATCGAGTTTGAGCCAGAAATAGCGGCCCGGCTCATTCACGCGCATCGTCGTCTCATAACCGATTACGTCGTAGCCTTTTTTGCTGATGTGCTCGGCGTAGGTCTTGTCGAACAGGTTGTCGACTCCGGCCGTCAGGCGCAGATCCTTGCGGAAACGGTATCCGCCGTTGATCGAAAACACGCCGAATCCTGCCGTGGGTTCGCCGACATCCTGACCCGCAATGTTGCCCTTGCCTTTATCGAAGCGGTTCTGTGAAGCCACCAGCCGCCACAGCGCGCCTGCCGACCAGGTGCCGTCGTCGTAGTCGAGGGTAAACCGGCTGTCGAGCGGCGGTATCTGCGCGAGCGGCGTATGGTCGGTTCTGTTGCTGCCACGCACATACGCCAGGCTGACACCGCCTTTCAACTGACGGCTGAACGCATAGCTGATGGTAGTTTCTCCGCCATAGGTTGTTGCGTCGATATTGCGTGTCAACGTGCCTGCCCCTGAACTGTCTATCAGGAGGTAATCGCTCACCCGGCTGTAGAACGCAGACACGGATAACTGCATTTTCGGATTGATCCGGTAGATCGTGCCGATATCCAGTTGCGTGTTCTTTTCCGGCTTGATGTAAAAGGCGCTGCCACTGGTTTCGCTCGCTTTGTTGATTTCCCAGAAATCGGGAAAACGTTCGCCATGACCCAGGCCGACGAAAAATGTCGAATTGTTGCCGAAATCACGCTCATACCGGACAAAACCGCTGGGCAACGTATCGTGCCGTGTCTGTCCCGACGTGACCCCGGTAGGCCGTTTGTCTTTCGCTTGCCAGAAATCGGCGCGCAAACCGGCAACCACCCTGTTTGCCGTGGAGAGCGACTGCGTCCATTCGGCAAAGATCCCATAGTTGTCAAAGGTAAAGTTCTCCTGGCGTGCCATACCTTGATAAGGAGTCGCATCCTGGTTCGTGGTCGAACGCCCCCGGTGCCGGTTGCTTTGCTGATCGACGCCCACCTTGAGCAGTGAGTTGCTGCCCAAAACAAGGTCGCCGGACACCCGCAGGCCGGTGGTCTTCCGATCCGGATTGCTGACCCGTTTATTACTGCCTGCTGCGAGATCTTGCAGGCTGTAGTTGTCCATCACATGGTCGATGTAGTTGTAATAAACATGCGCATCGACCTTGCTGACGACCGAAGAGATGTTTTTCTTCTCGAATTTCAGGTTGAAGCCTTCGCGCGCGAATTTGGCTCCATCCATCAGCCGATCGGCGTAGGCGGCTTCGCCGTCGCTTCGCGTTGCCGAAAATTCCAGGCGCGTCGTTTCATCCGGCGTAAGGCCGACCGTTGCGCCAGCGTTCCAGCGCATGTATTGCGAATGCACGCGCTGGCCGTCGCCGTCTTCGTAATCGTCCATGCGCGAATGCGTGCCGAACAGACGGCCATAGAACCTGGAGTTGCCCGCCTGCACATCCAGCACTTGATCGCTACGGCCAAAGCTGCCGAACATCGAGCTGCCGTACAGCCGCACACCCGGCGTCCTGTAAGGTTTGAAATTGCGTTCAAACAATACCGTGCCCGCCGAAGCAGGACCCCAGGCCACGCTCTGCGGTCCCTTGAGCACGGTGATGCGATCATAGGATTCCGGAAAGATATAAGCCGTCGGCGGATCCATCCGTCCGCCGCAGCCGCCGTGGATCATATCGCCGTCCGTCAGAATGGTCAGGCGCGAACCGGCCATGCCGCGAAAAACCGGGTCGCCGTCGCTGCCGCCCTTGCGGATCACGGAAAAGCCGGGAATCGTTTTCAGAAAATCCGCGCCATCATGCGCCGGTATCGGCTGGCGCGGCGCCTTGGCATTCGTGACCACCGTCAGTGGATCGGACATTGGCGCCGCAGTAACAACGACCGGGTCGAGCTTCTGCTCTTCCATGATCACAGCAGCCGGTTTTGATGCCTGCCCCCCCTCGGCAAAAGCCGGTAATGCGACGAATGAAGAAATTCCCAACAGGAACGCGCTCAGCAATGGGAATGATGAACCATGCAGGACAAGTGGACTGCATGACTCGCGCTGAGCCGGTTTGTGACAAAACATCATTTGTTTTCTCCGAACATATTCAATCTGCGTGCAGATGAAGCACACAGAACGACCCGACGCACGGACGCAGTCCGCGCATCATGACAAACGCAACTACTTGACGTTCAGAGAAAAGCAGGCGGTGCACGCGCCCGGTTTGCCTGCCAGACGAACCGGGTATGCGGCGCAACATGCGCAGTGAAAAGGTGATGATCCTGTGCCGCCATGAGCGGCAATGAATTTGCCTGGGTGACGGGGATGAGCCCGAATGAACAGGCTTGTGTCACGCAGAACGAACAATGCTCGAAATAGCTGCCGGAGTGTGAACCTGAACCCTGGGAGGTTTGTGAATCCGGCCCGTTTTCCAGGAGCGCGGCAGAAAGGTGTTCCAGCCCACCCGGCGTACACACTTCGATCCATGCCTGCACGGGAAGTGTCTGCCTGAATGCGACGCGCGTAATAGAGGGTGCGAGTGAGGCCACCAGGACGGCAAAAATCGCCGACCATACAAACAGCCTTCGCAGTTTTTTGTTATGGGTCATCGCTTCCATGGGGCGGCATTCTACTGGAAGAATTCTTTCAATGCTCTTCGCACAAACGCCTATCCCGTCGCCCCATTCCAACCGCAACAGCGATTCCAGACAGCGCCACGATGAGCGCGGGCACATCCCCCCAGCGCGCGTAAGGCGTAAGCCCCTTGTATGCCGGTACTTCCACTTCCAGCACGCCGCGTTCAAAAGCAGGCAGCGCCGCCGGGACGGAACCATCCGGGAGGACGAGGGCGGTCATGCCGGTATTGGTGGAACGCAGCATGGGGCGGCCAGTCTCCATCGCACGGGCGCGGGCAATTTGAAGATGCTGCGGTTGGGCGAGCGAGACGCCATACCAGGCCAGATTCGAGAGATTGAGCATGAGTCCGGCTTCCGGCAGGCTGGAAATCAGCTCCGCACCAAAAATGTCTTCGTAACAGATGTTGACGGCGACTTTTCGCCCAAACAGGTTGAGCGGCGGCTGATTTGCCGCGCCTGGGCTTTGCTGAGCCATAGGAATGTTCACCAGCCGGTAGAACCAGCCGAAAAGCGGCGGCGAGTACTCGCCAAAGGGCACCAGATGACTCTTGGCGTAGTGCTGCCCGTAACCCAGGCCCAAAGTGACGGCAGCGTTGTAGTACTGCTTGCCATCACGGGTAAAAATACCCATCACGAGCGTAGCGTTCCGTTCTCCGACGAGGCTGGCCAACATCTCGGGATAGCTGTCGGGCAGTGCGTCGAGCATCACAGGCAGCGCGGCTTCCGGCAAAACGACGACTTCGCCGCGCGCCGCTTCTACTAGATCGGCGTTGATCCGTAGCGTTTCATTGAAATACGCCGGATCCCATTTGAGCGATTGCTCGATGTTTGTCTGTACGAGCGATACCGCAAGCGGTTCACCATCGGGTTCAGTCCACTGAATCCGGGAAAGCAGCCATCCTCCGATGCAGATTGCGGCGATTGTTAGTCCGGCTCCAACCGCTCCGCGCTGAATGAGTGTACGCGTATCCGCGCAACCACCCCGCCCCTTCGGGGCACCCCTCCATAGAGGGGAATTTACCCGGATCCTTTGGGTGGCAATTCCAGGGAGTCCCGCCATGAGTGCCAGCAATCCGCCAACGCCATAAACCCCCAGGATCGGAAAATATCCGGCAATGGGGCTTGGCGGCGTCTGTGAGTAGCCGATGGCGAGCCACGGAAAGCCGGTAAATAGCGTGCCGCGCAGCCACTCGACCAGCACCCACAAACCGGCGAAGAGGATGGCCCTGCGCAATATGCCTCCACGCCGCCAGCGCACGTAAAACGCGCCCGCCAGTGCCGGATACAGCGAAAGAAACGCGCATAGCAGGAAAACAAGAAGCACCGCCACCGGCAGAAACACCTCGCCGTAACGCCACAATGCGATGACGAGCCATGACACCCCCGCACCAAACGCGCCCAAACCCCAGGCAAGCCCAAGGCAGAACCCGGCACGAGTCGACGTTGCACGCTCCAGCAGGCCAACGAGCAACGCGAGACTGAGCAAGGCGAGCGGGAACCATCCCACAGGCGCGAAGGCAGGCACGGCCAGCGCACCGGCGAACAAGGCCAGCAGGACGCGCGCGCTCATGCGTCAGAAACCCCGGATTCGGTATCCGTGACGCCCGGTACACGCTCGGCCCGCAGCGTATAAATGCGTCGACTGTCGGCACGCAACACACGGAAACGCCAATCCTCGATGATTGCCATCTCACCACGACGCGGCAACCGTCCGAAATGGCAAATCAGCAGCCCACCCACCGTGTCGACTTCTTCATCACTGAATGCGGTTCCAAACGCCTCATTGAAATCGCCAATCGGAATCATGGCCCTGACGCGGAAACACCCGTCACGCTCGGGAACGATGTCGCCGTCGTCGTCCAAATCGTATTCGTCCTCGATTTCACCCACGATCTGTTCCAGCACGTCCTCGATCGTGACAAGCCCCGCAACACCGCCGTATTCATTCACCACGACAGCCATGTGGTTGTGGTTCAAGCGGAATTCTCGCAGCAGCACGTTGAGCGGCTTGGATTCAGGGATGAACATCGCCGGACGCAACATATCGCGCAAATGGAACTCCTGACCCGCGAAAAAGCGCAACAAATCCTTCGCGAGCAGGATGCCAACCACGTCGTCCTTGTTGCTGCCGCACACCACGGGAAAGCGCGAATGCCCGGTTTTCACCGCAAACTTGACAATCGCTTCGATGGAGTCGTCGATGTGAAGAACATTCATGCGCGCGCGGGCAACCATGATGTCGCACGCGCGCATGTCGGACATTTGCAGCGCCCCCTCGATGATCGAGAACGCATCCGCATCAAACAGTTCGCGCCCGTGGGCCGCGCGCAGAAAAGCGATGAGCTCATCGCGATCTTCCGGTTCCGGCGTGAGCAATGCCGCCAGCCGCTCCAGCAGCGAAGGTTTATCCGAAGGTTGGCTGGGATCGTCCATTTTATTCATGCCGACACCCCAATCCTCTCAAACAACGTAAGGATCGGCATATCCGAGCGTATTCAGAATCTCACGCTCGCGCGCTTCCATCGCCGTGGCATCGGCTTTCTTCTTGTGATCGAACCCTTGCAGGTGCAACATGCCATGCACCACGAGGTGCGCGAAATGCGCATCGAGCGCCTTGCCCTGTTCGCCTGCCTCGCGCACCACCACCGGCACACACAATACGAGATCGCCAATCACGGGCCCGGCATTGCTCTTTTCGGCGCACTTCTCTCCTTTCTTTCCGTCATAAGTGAACGTCAACACGTTGGTGGCGCAATCCTTGCCGCGATAGTTCCTGTTCAGCGCACGGCCCTCGGCCTCTCCCACCAGGCGCACCGTGACTTCGACACTGTTCTGGAGAAGAGCCGCTTTGGCCCAGCGTCGTACCGGATGTTTTTTGGGCGCAGTGCTCCGATCCACCCCCTCGACCGCCTTCTGGACGAAAAGCTTCAGCACCGGCTCCGTCACCACCGTG